>JADMIN010000625.1 GCA_015478575.1 Ktedonobacterales bacterium
GGCATGTACCGTCCAGTCGGCGTCTGGGGCGTCGCGCCCCTCGCTCCAGATGGCCCAGCGCGCTGTCAGCGCATCGAGCGTGATGGGCGCGCGCGTGGCGGCGGCGAGCAGCGGCGTCTCGCGGCGGGTGCGGCGACTCTGGGCGAAGAGCATCGTCTCGCCGGAGCGGTCGCTCGCGCTATAGACGAGCCAGCCGCTGGTGGCCAGCGCGCCCGCCGCCAGTGAGAAGCGGCGATCCGGCGTATAGTGCGAGATCGTGGGCGAGGTGTCGCCGCCAAAGAGGCCGCCCAGCGCGTTGCCGAGCGTCCCCATCCCCAGCCCAGGGACGAGCCGCGCGGTAAACAGCGCCAATAGCAAGACAGCGGCCATCGCGGCTGCCGCGGACACGTTGAAGCGCCTGCCGCTAGTGTGCGGTAGGCGCGCGACAGGCAGGGCACGCACGACGGGTAGACGGGGATCGGTCTCGGCGCGGGCGATGCGCGCGGCGGGCGATTCGGCGCGGCGCTGGTCGGCGGCAATCGCGGCGAAGACCGCCTCGCGGAAGGCGGGCGGCGGCACGAGCGTCGGCAGATGGCGCACCAGCGCCCCGACCTCACGGAAGGCGGCAGCCGCGCGGCGACAGGCCTCGCAGGCGGCGAGGTGCGCCTCCAGCGCGGCGGCGGAAGACGCGGGACGATCCTCGCGGCGGTCGGCGGCCAGCAGGTGGCGCGCCTCCGCGCAGGAGAGTGTTCCTAATGTTGCTCGGTGCTCATTTCCTGGTGATAAAGCTCGATGAAACGCTCGCGCGCGCGCATCAAGCGCATTTTGACGGCGGAAGGACTGACGTGTAGAACTTCGGCGATCTCCGCGCATGAGAACCCTTCATGTTCATAGAGGAGTAGGCAAGTGGCATACTTGGGTGGGAGCTTTTTCAGCACGCTCGCCACCAGATCTCGATCCGCCACATGCTGCTCGAACCGGCCACCATCGTATCCAGGGGTGAAAGCACCCGCCGCGTTGGAGAGATTCTCCTCGGCGGCGGGAGGTTGTTGTGAGTTCGTGTTATCCGCGCTGGGCATGCCCGCGCCGATGCCGCGATCCTCATTGAACAGTGACAACGGCAGCCACGAGATCAGCCGCCGCCGTCGTAGCGCATCGGTCGCCGTATTCGAGGCGATGCGATAGAGCCACGACGAGAGCGCGCCCGCCTGAATCGTCGTCCCAGCGGCGAGCGCGCGATAAGCCTTCACGAAGACATCTTGCGTCAGGTCGTAGGCCTGCTCGCGGTTGCCCACGAGCCGGAAGACAAAGTTGGTCAGCGGCGTCTGGAACCGCGTGAAGATGTCCTCGAAGTCCGCTAGGCCGATGAGGCCGCCAGCCTCGCTGTGGGCGGCTGGTTCCCGTACCGGCTCCATCATGCCTGGAACTTCGAGGGCATCCGCGACCTCGGTCAGCGTCGCCGTCGCGGCGGATTTCCGTCCCCCCGGCGCGGCGCGCTTGGTGTCGCGCGGGAGGGTGGCCGTCCGCGTGGATTTCCGGGGCGCCACTCCCACCTTGGGCGCCGCTCCCACTTTCGGCGCGGGCACCGGAGCCGCTGGGGCTTTCGGCGCGACCGCGACGTTGGGCGCGGGCGCTTCGGGCGCGGGCGTTGCTGTCCGCTTGGTTGGACGCGCCACCCGTTTGCGCGGCGCGCTTGACCCGCTTGAGGAGTACGAACGAATTGTCTGCTCCATCGGTTACACCTATATGATGAATGGCGTCAGGAGTCTCACGGGCAGGTTCCTCATCGTGGCACCGATGCGTGTGGGGCCGCGAGTGGCCAGCCGTGTGGGCGCGCCCACCGCGGCGTGACACGGCCAGGCAAGCCCCCGGCTCACGTCAGAGCATACCAGGGTGGGAAAGCTTGCTCTCCACGCGCCCCTGGTGATCGCATCGGGCGATTCCGGCGCCCACGAGCTCCTACACAAACTTGCGCCCCTATGCTATACTTTCTGTAGTTAGTACCTTTGTCTACGCTTTCGCCTGTAGACATCGCCCGTGAAGAGGAATGACAG
>JADMIN010000626.1 GCA_015478575.1 Ktedonobacterales bacterium
GTCCGGACCACAGGCTCGCGCCGGGCGCGTGCGGGACCGTTCATGATATCGGAGAGAGGCGCGCGTGGGGGTTCCGCTTTCCATAGGCGTTGTGCTGGCCCGCGGGCGCGTCGCTCTGGCGTGGTCGCTGCATGGCGTGCAATACCGCTCCAAGCATCTCTCCAATCGTGGGTTGGCGCTCCTGTTCAGCGTCTTCGTGCTGGTGCTGCTGGCCAACAGCGGCATCGCCTATCTGAGCGCGCAGGCGCACACCAGCACCGATGATCGTATCGCGCACACGGAGCTGGTGCTGGGCGACCTCGCGGCGATCGCGAACAACCTCGACAACGCCGAAACTGGGCAGCGCGGCTACATCCTGACCGGCATTGCCAGCTACCTGGACCCATACAACACGTCCCGCGCGAATATCGGCGCGCGCCTGGACCAACTCACCACCGATCTTGGCGCCAGTCCAGCGCAGCAAGCCGCACTCGCGCGGCTGAGCAGCCTGGTGACCGAGAAGTACACCGAAATGCAGCAGACGATAGACCTGCGCCAGAACAACCAGACGCAGCAGGCGCAGCAGATCATCCTGAGCGGCCAGGGCAAGCAGGAGATGGACGACATCCGCGGCCTGCTGGCCACGATGCGGAGCCGCGAGGAGGCCTCGCTCCGTGTCGCAGAGGTGGAGGCGAGTCGGAGTCTGGCGGAGATGAACTGGGCGTTCGTCTTCGCGGCGGTGGTGGACCTGGCGCTGCTCGGCGTCATCGGCTGGCTCGTGTATCGCACGCTCAGCGAGCGCAGTCGCCTGCTCGCGCGGGAGCGCGAGGCGGTCGAGCTGCGCGATCATTTCCTCTCCATTGCCTCCCACGAGCTGAAGACACCGCTGACGGCGCTGCTGATCAATGCCCAGTTGCTCGAACGGCGACTGGCGCAGGAGGAGACGGCGGGCGCGGCGAACCGTCGCTCGGTGGACAGCATCGTGCGCCAGACCCGGCGGCTCCAGGCGCTGATTGATGCCATGCTGGATGTCTCGCGGATCGCCAATGGACAGCTCAGTATCCAGCGCGAGCGCCTGGATCTCACCGCGCTGGTGCAGTCGGTGGTGCGGGAGACCGCGACATCGAGTGAACGGCACACAATCGTGTATGAGGGGCCAGACGAGCCGCTCATCGTCGAGGGCGACCGCCTGCGCCTGGAGGAAGTGCTGCTCAATCTCGTGCAGAACGCGATCAAGTACAGCCCGAATGGGGGCACCGTCACGGCGCGCCTGCGCGCCGGCGACCGCGACGCCTATATCGCCGTCAGCGATCAGGGGATCGGCATTCGGGCGGCGGACGTGCCGCACCTCTTCGACCGGTTCTACCGGGGGACCAACACGCAGGGGTCGCGGATCAGCGGGATGGGCATCGGGCTATCGGTGGCGCGCGAGGTGGCGGCGCTGCACGGCGGCGAGGTGACGGTCGCGAGCGTGGAGGGCCAGGGTAGCACGTTCACGCTGCGGCTGCCGCTGGCGCCCCCGGCTGCCACGGCGACGGGCGGCGGCAGCGCGCCCACGGCAACGCCGGCGGGGCGCCGGGCGCCGCCGGAGACAGATGCGGCTGGCAGCGGCCAGGCGGCACCGCGGGGCGATGGCTGGCGGACGCCGCCCGCCGGGGAGCGGCCGCTGTAGCGGTGGCGGCGCCGCGCGAGGCGAGCGAGAGGTGATGGATGGAAACGCGGGATGGTCAGGACGGTCAGGACGGTCAGGACGGTCAGCAGGACTTTCAGTGGTACCAGCGTGAGTCGCGCAAAACATGGAACGTGATCGCGATGGACGCGCCGATCGTGTATCCGACGCTGGGCCTGGTCAACGAGGCCGGCGAGGTGGCGGGCAAGATCAAGAAGATCTTCCGGGACAAGGAGGGCCGCATCGGCGCGGCGGAGCGCGAGGCGCTCAAGTACGAGCTGGGCGACGTCCTCTGGTATCTGACGCAGATCTGCACCGAGCTGGACCTGACGCTGGCGGAGGTCGCGCGGACGAACGTGGCCAAGCTCGCCTCGCGGCTGGAG
>JADMIN010000627.1 GCA_015478575.1 Ktedonobacterales bacterium
CTGCTATACTGCGCGCGGTTGGGGAACGCGGGCGCGCACGCGTGCTCGCTCACTTCAGTCTGGCACAGGTCGTTGATGAATTGATCGCACTGCTCGGCACGATTCCGCCACACGGCAGACGGACCGAGGGCTGAGGTATCCGCGTGTGAGTCTCGCCGGGACACAATCCGCACCCCTTCCCGCACGATGGAGCAGCCGTCTCGGGAGAAGGTTCGGCGCCGGTCTGGCGTGGTTTCGCGCCGCGCTCGGCTGGCAGCCGCTCGTCCTGCTTGCCGTCAGCCTCGTTGCACTGCTCGGCGCGTATCAGGTGGAACGCTCCATCCGCGTCACGATCGGCGGCGCGCACGAAACGCCCTTCGTCCAGAACTTCCATGATCGGGAGAGCGCGGAGGACGGCGTCACGCAGTATCGCTGGACGAGCGCCACATCGTTCATCATCTTCAAGGGAATCGGCGGCGGGCGCGAGCGCACCGGCACACTGCGGCTCCGCTCCGGTCGCCCGCCTGATGTGGCACAGCCCGTCACCGTGCTTGTCAACGGCGTGGAAGTGACACGTTTCACCGTCGGCCCGACCTGGCAGACCGTTCCCTTCGCGATCAACGGCGCGGCGGCGGCGGGGCATGGCGTGGTGGTGGAAATCCGCACGCCCGCCGCGAAGTTACCGAATGGCGATGGGCGCGTCGTCGGCGTGCAGGTCAATGCACTGCGGTTGGATGCGGTCGGTGGCGGGCGCACGATTCCCGCCTGGGGCACGCTGGGACTGGCGCTCCTGGCCGTGCTTGCGCTCTACCTGATTGGCGCGCGCGCCCTCGGTGTCGCTGTGAGAGAGGACGGACGGCGGCGCTCGCTGGCGGCGCTCGGCGCGGTGGTTGGCGTGGCAATCCTTGTCGCGCTCTTCGTCTTCGCGCGGCCGTATATCGCGGCATATAGCGGTGCGCTGCTCGCCATTCTGCTTGGCGCACTCGGCGCATTGCTCCTGCCGCGCCCGCTGATCCGGCTCGGCGCGCGCTGCGGCCTCATCGTCACAAGCGCCGAAGCGATCGCGCTCTGCGCCATCTTCGCCCTCGGCATTGTCGCGAAACTGGGCGGCCTGCTCTATCCGGACATCGTAGTGATTGACCTCAACTGGCATATCCGGTGGATGCGGGCCTTCCTGCAACACGATTTTGGCGCGCTTTACTTCCCGTCGGACCTCTCATCCGGCCCGAAAGAGTGGGGCATCGGCGTTCTCATTCCCAAGTCACCGCTCTTTTACGCGCTGCTCGCGCCATTCACGCTCTTGCCACTCGCCCTGGGGACGGTGCTGAAACTCTGCGCCGGTACGATGGAAGTGCTCACGATCTTCTTCGTTTTCGCGATCCTCAAACGGGTCGGCATGGGCACGGCTGGGGTCGTTGCGGCCTTCCTCTACACCGTCACGCCGCTCTCATACCTCGCGCTCTCGTACGGCAGCTACCCGACGCTCTTCGCGCAGTTCCTCACCGTCATCGCCTTCGCGCTCCTGCTCTTCATGGGCCACCGGCTCGATCAGACCGGCATCTTCGCGCTCTTTACGCTCATCCTCACGCTCAGCCTGCTCGCCTACCCGGTCGTCGCCGTCTTTAACATGTGCGTGCTCGTCGCCTTCGGCCTCTGGCGGTGGCGGCAGGCGACGCAAGCGCCGGAAAAGCGGCGGGCCTTGCTCATCCCGGCCAGCGCCATGCTTGCCGCGCTGCTCGCCTTTGTCTCGTACTACATTCAGTATGTCCGCGTGACGCTCGCCTCCATCCGCACCCTCGGCACGAGCACAGCGGCGAACCGAGGCTACACCGAGGGTGGGCTGCTCGGCGCGCCGTGGCACATCACGACGGTTATCGCGAACAACATCGCGGTCGGCAATCTCCTCATCCTGCTCGCCATCGCCATTGCCGGCGCCGTGCTCGCGTATCGGAACCTGCCGGAGAGCGAAGGGCGGCGGACGTGGCAGTTTCTTCTCCTCTGGCTGCTCATTATGCCGGTTTTCACGCTCGTGGATGCCTATGT
>JADMIN010000628.1 GCA_015478575.1 Ktedonobacterales bacterium
CGGGCGCGACGGGAACCGGTGGTGTGGGCAGCGGCTGTGGCGGCGTCAGGACCGGGACGGTCACCACCGGAAGCGCGGCGACTGGTGCCGATGGAGCGGCGTGGCGGCGTGGCGTGCTCTTGGGAGGTGTCAGCACGGGCACGGTGGCTGGCGGGGCGCCCGCGTCATCGCTCATCGGGTCCTGCCTCTTCTCGTTTCACGCCGAGCGCGATGCCCCTTGCGTGGCGGTGGCATGGCTCAGACGGCTGCCTTAAGATAGGCCGCATGCCCACCTGCACTATGCTACCAGCCACTCGCATATCACCCCCTGGTCGTAAGGACGTTCGCGCCCACCGCCATATCTCGTGCGCACAGGATGTAGCTGGAAGTATACCGCGCGGCGATGCCGCAACCGCTGGTGCCGTGGAGCACGCCCTCAGCCGCCAGAGGTAAAGAGGCCAGCCTGTCGCAGGTGGGCGATATCGTTGAGTGCCAGCAGCAGGCGTCGCGGCCCCTTCACGCGCACGATGGAGATCGAGGTGTTGGCGGCGGGGAAGAAATAATCGCGCTCGATACCCAGCAGTGCGGCGAAATACGCATTGATGGCGCCGCCGTGGCTGACTACCGCGACCCGCTGCCCTGGATGCGCCGCCGCGATCTGTGCGACCGCCGCGGTGATGCGGGCACGCAACGCCGCCGAAGGCTCCGTGCCGGGGATACTCGACCACCGGCCGCTCTCCAGCGCGATCACGGCGATATCACGCAGCCGGGTGCGCAGCGCCTCGGCGAGCGCCCGCGGTGTCGCGCTGGGGAAAGCCGTCGGCCCAATAGGCCCAAGCGCGATCTCGCGCAGCGCCACATCCACCTGGACCTCGATGTTCAGCGCGCGTGCCGTGGGGATGGCGGTCTGGAGCGCACGACCGATGGGGCTGGTATAAATGGCGGTGAGCGACGACGCGCGCAGCCGCTCGGCCAGCGCCTGTGCCTGGCGGCGGCCAAGCTCGCTGAGGTCCTGTTCGTCGTAGCCGCCCGCCACCACCTCCTCCATGCCGGGGAGCGCGTCAGCATGACGGATGAGATAGACTTCGGTGCCGCCGCGCTTGAGGCTGAGGAACGGGTCGGCATCATCCGTGAGCAGTTGGTGCGCGAAGTCGTCTTGCGGTGAATCGGTCATGGCGCGCTCTCTCGCTGACGAACTGATGGGCCAGGATGGCGTCCGCGGCGTCCGTCTGGAGTGTAGCGCATCCGCGCCGCCGCGCACCAGCGGGTGATCATGGGCGATCACATGACGTCTTCCCGTGCGGGCGCCGATGCGGTATCATGCGAGGGGCCGCGGGTGTCCTTGGCGCCCGGCTTGTGATGACGCATTCCGCCAGATGCCCGCCAGCCGACCAGAGGGCGCGGCCATCCTAGCGTTTTCGAGGAGGCACGCATGACCAGCCAGCGCCCCGACGCCGCGGCGCCACGAGTTCCCGAAGTGAGTGTACGCGAGGCATGGGGCCGATTGACCAACGCTCAGCAGGCCGCCGCCCTGATTGACGTGCGTGAGACATGGGAATACCAAGAGGGCCACGCCAAGAACGCGACGAGCATCCCCTTGAGCGAGCTGCAACAGCGCGCGAGCGAGGTGCCACACGACCGTGAAGTGCTGCTGATCTGCCACTCCGGCCACCGCAGCCTGACGGCGGCAAAGTTCCTCCAGCGCCAGGGCATCACGCGGGTGGCCAACGTGACCGGCGGCACGGAGGCGTGGGAACAGGCCGGCCTGCCGATGATCTGGGCCGCGCACTGAAGAGGGGTGGGAGCAATGCGCTCCTCCCGCGTCGCGGGTGAGCCGTAGAGAGTACGTCAAACTGCCCACCTATCAGGCACTAGCGATCAGGGGCTATGCGGGCAAGCGCTGGCTCCGCACGGTGACGCCTGCGCGCGCGACGCCTTTCCGACGCCATGCCCCGCGCACGCGCGCCGTGGCACATCCGCCATGTCATCGTCCCTCCGTTGCTCCTACGCGATTGTTGCGGCGGGCACGGGGCTATGC
>JADMIN010000629.1 GCA_015478575.1 Ktedonobacterales bacterium
TCGCGCTTCTGGGCGCTGGGCGAGTATGCTCCTGGCGGCTCGCCCCCCAGCTTTGACAAGCAGTATGTGCGGGACTGGCTGGAGCGTTCTGGCTGGAACAAGCAGCCACCCGCGCCCGCGCTGCCGCCTGAGGTGGTCGCTGGCACCGCGACGCGCTACCGTGAGGCGCTGGCGTGGCTCACGGAGGAGCGGCTAGCTTAAAAGGGCGAAGTCGGCAGCACCAGTGGCGGCAGCGTGCCTTCCAGCGCGGCGCGGCGCGGCTCGAGCCAGGGCGGCAGCATGAGGTGGGTGCCCAGCGCTTCTGGTGGCTCGTCGGTGGCGAAGCCAGGCGGGTCAGTCGCGATCTCAAAGAGGATGCCGCCCGGCTCGTAAAAGTAGATGGAGTGGAAATAGCGGCGATCCCGCACCGGCGTGACATCCAAGCCACGCGCCCGCAGGATGTCCCGCCAGGCGAGTTGTTGTTCGCTATCTGGCGTGCGCCAGGCGATATGGTGAACCGTCCCGGCGGCCACCACTCCGCGCCGCGCACGTGGCGCGCGCACGACCTCCACCCGCGCGCCCGGCGCGCCCGCGCCAACCGCGAAACGGGCGCGCTCACCCTCACGCGCGGTAAGGCGGAAGCCGAGGGTCTCCGTGAGCAGGGCGGCGGTGGGCACATCGTCGGCGACCGTGAGGGTGGCGCCCGCGAAGCCACGGATGGCATGCTCCAGGACGATGGGTCCGGCAGGCCAGCCAGGGCGCGCATCACGCTCGCTCGCGGCCACGAGTTCCAGTGGCAGGCCATCAGGGTCAGGAAAGCTGATGATGCGGTCACCGAAGCGCGTGACCGGCTCGGCCACGGCGAGGCCGTGCTCCGCCAGGCGCGCGGCCCAGAAGTCGAGCGCCCGCGCGGGAACGGAGAAGGCGATGGCCGTGACCTGGTCGGAGCCTCGCCGCCCGCGCGGCGCGTGGGGCCAGGGGAAAAAGGTCAGGATCGTGCCCGGACGCCCCAGCTCATCACCAAAGTAGAAATGATACGTGCCTGGATCATCGTAATTCACCGTAAGCTTGGCCAGCCGCAGCCCCAGCACGCGCGTATAGAAGTCGAGGGTGCGCTGGGGATCGGTCGCGATGGCGGTCACATGGTGAATGCCTGAGATACTGGCCGGCATGCTGATGGGCATAGCTGTTCACTCCTCTCCCCTGGCGCGGTCGGGTGGGCGCGCGGATGGGCGTCTCCTACTCCAGTGCGCGATCCAGTGTGCGTAAGAGGGTATGCAGTTGGATCTGTTCCTCGGCGGAGAGCGCGGCGAATTGGCGTGTGATGACCGCTTCGTGCGCGGGCACGACCTCGCGATAGAGCCGCCGACCCGTATCCGTCAGATAGAGGCGGTTGGCGCGACCCTCCTGCCGGCGTTCGAGCCAGTCGGCGCGCTCCATGCGGTCGAGAAGCTGGCAAACGTTACCCTTGGTCACCAGCAGCCGCGTGGCCAATTCTTGCTGCGTTATGCCCTCGGCGGCGCCCACATGCGCCAGCACATCAAACTGCGCGACGCTGAGGCGCCAGGTGCGCAACTCTTCGGAGGAGGCGCGATCCACCTTGACAAAGACGCGCACCAACCGTAGCCAGGCAAGCAGCGCTGGCGAGCGGAGCGGTGACCGGACGTCTGATGGGGATGTCTGTATATCCATATATGGAGTTTACCCCTAAACCTAAAGTGCGTCAAGGGCAGGCGAGCAGAAGGGGTCGCGGTGTGGCGCCGCGGTGTGACGCCACCGAATGCGCCGCGCGACAAGGAGGTGCGTGAGGTCTTGTCGTGCTGATGCGCTTCACTCCTCTATGTGCCTTGGTTCATCTGTACCCCACGCACAACGCGATCGCGGCGGCGATCTCCGCCATCTCCGCCGGCGCTAGTGCGCCTAATCGCCGAACCAATCGATCATGCGAGACCGACTTCACTTGGAAGGCATCGGCGCCTGAGTCTTTGCGGAGGCCGTTCTGTGGTGTCGCCGACACGTTGACCAACCAAGAAA
>JADMIN010000630.1 GCA_015478575.1 Ktedonobacterales bacterium
TAAGGCAGCTCGATGGTGGCGCCTTTGAGGCCGCTGGTGTGGAAGTAGTAGAGGCCGTCACGGGCTTCGAGCGTCGCGCCCATGCGCTGCAAGCCATCCACATGGAAGTTGATGGGGCGTGGGCCGATGCGGTCGCCGCCTGGCTCTGGGATGACGGCGCGGCCCAGGCGATGGAGCAGCGGGCCAGCGGTAATGATCGCCAAGCGGTTCTTGCGACCGAGGTCCAACGGGACGACGGTGCTGGTGACATCACGCGCCTGGATGGTGACGCGGTGGTCCTCATCCCACCGCACCTCAGCGCCAAGGGCGCGCAACACCTCTTCGGTGATCGTGACATCGCCCAAGCCGCGCGGGGCGTTCCACACGACACAGGGAGCGTCAGTGAGCAGCGAGGCGACCATGAGCTTCGTGGCGGCGTTCTTGGCGCCACTCAGGCGCACCTCGCCGCGCAGGGGAACGCCGCCTTCGATCTGGTAGTAGGCCGCCATATCACTTCCGTCTAACATCTCGCCCAGCGGTTCGCCATCAGCGATGTGGAGTGGTGTCTCGCTTGTCATGCGACGGCGCGCTCCTGCTCGTCGGCCATCCTGTATGTTGCGCACCGCTTCAGCTCCTCGCCTTCCCGCCACTCCTCATAGCTGAAACGCGCCTGTTCCCGCCGCTGGCAGCATAGCCCGTATGCGGGGTGGGTGTCAACGCGGCCAGGCGAATAGGGGGTGAAGCTCAACCGCTAGCCCGAGACCGCTGCCTTACGCGCCGGTGATGCGCGTCCGCTCGGCGCTCTTGCGCGCGTCAGCCTCACGCGCCTCGGCTTCGCGAGCTTCCGCCTCCTTGGCCTCCGTGTCACGGCCCATGGCCCGCAGGATGACCACCTCGTTGCGCCAGGCGGGGAGCAAGGTGGGATCCAGCACGAGCGCGCGGTCGCAAGCCGCCAGCGCCTCGACATAGCGCCGCAACCCAGCGAGCGCGCCGCCCCGATTACTCCAGGCGGCGGCGAAGGTGGGGCTGAGCGCCACCGCGCGATCACAGGCCTCCACCGCCTCGCTGTACCGTTGCAACGCGGCCAGTGTGCTGCCTTTGCGGTTCCAGATGGACGCATTGGCGGGATCGAGGGACAAGGCATGGTCGCAGGCATCCAGCGTTTCGGCGTAGCGCTGGAGCCGAAAGAGCGCATTGGCCTTGCTGACCCAGGCTAGGGTGAAATGCGGGTTAATGGCCACCGCTCGGTCGTAGGCGACGACGGCCTCTTCATAGCGGCGCAGCCGCGCGAGCGTCACGCCTTTATTACGCCAGTAGTCCGCGGAGTGGGCATCAAGTGTCACCGCGGCCTCGTATGCCGTCAGCGCCTCGGGAAAGCGTTGCAGACCGGAGAGCGCCACGCCTTTGTTATTCCACGCGAAAGCGGAGCTAGCATCGAGATCTAATGCGTGGTCACAGGCCGCGAGCGCCTCGGTATATTGGTTGAGCGCATCGAGCACATGCGCTTTGCTGGCCCACGCCAGCGCAAAGTGGGGATCGAGGGTGATGGCCTGGTTGTAGTCAACCAGAGCTTCCGCGTGATGCTGCATCTGCGCCTGGGCAGTCCCCAGCGCGAACCATCCTTCCGGCGAGTCAGGCGCGAGGTGGATGATGCGCTCATAGAAGAGGAGCGCCTCCGTGTGTCGGGCCTGCGCCAGCAGCGTATTGCCGCGGATCAACAACTCACGCACGCCCTCTTCCGTCCGGGGGACGATGGGCGCTGGTGCCTCGCCTGGCAATGGCAGGGAGAGGGCGCGCAGCGTCATGCGGATGGCCTCATACGGCGGCCAGGGCCTCGTATCGCTCGCGCCAACGCGCCGGAAGCCCTCCAGAAACATCCAGAGGGCGTTGCCATCAATCTCCTCTGCCAGCACGGGCAGAAGGACGCGCGTGGGATCGTGGCGAAAGCTATTATAGGCCCACGTGCATTGCTGGCTCACGGTGCCAGAGCGCAACGCGGCGGGCGAGAGGATGACGAGGAAG
>JADMIN010000631.1 GCA_015478575.1 Ktedonobacterales bacterium
GATGCACCTCGGCGGCAATATCCAGCGTACGAAAGCCCCAGGGCCGCGAGAAGAGTCGGTCCTCCCAGGCATGGCCGCGCCCCCCCTGGCGGTAGGCCTCGACTAGGCTCGCCAACAGGCTCTGGCGCACCTCCGGCTGGGCCAGCACCGCGCGATCCACCGGGGGGAGCTGCGGCTCCAACTGCTCGAACAGCGCCGCGGGCTGGCGCGTGATTGCCCGCGCCCGCAGCCCGCCGAGCAGCCGCAACAGCGGCCAGGGCGCGTGGCGCGCGAGGCGGAAGGCGCGGCGATTGCTCGTGGCCATGCCCTCGAAAGCACCAGGGAAATCAACGGGCGCCGCGCTACACACCAGTCCCACGCGCGTCAGGCGCGGCGCCATCTTATAGGCGCAGGCCGCCGCGTGCGGTCCCCCGCCCGAGACGCCCACCACCGCGAAGCGCTCGATGTCGAGCGCGTTGGCGAGCTGCGCTAGGTCATCTGGCCAATCCAGCAGCCGCCGCCCTGGCTGGAAGGTGGAGAGGCCATAGCCGGGACGGTCCGCCACGATCAGGCGCGCGCCCAACGCGACGGCGATGCGCTCGTCGGGGTGATGATCGAGCCGCGAGCCGGGCGTGCCGTGGCAGACAAAGACCGGCCTGCCCGTGGCAGTGCCATACTCGGCGTAGCCTAGCGTCCGCCCATCTCGCAGCGTAATGGTCTTGCCGCTGGTTACGGTGGCGGTGGACATAGATCGCCTTCCCTCCTCTGCCGCGCGCCCGCATGCCACGCGCTGCCTCCGCACGGCGCTTGCCCTCTCGGCACGCGCCCTCTTGGCACTTCCAGTATACACCGCCGCGCCCTCCCCAGCGCGCCCGCGCTCCCTGGCCGTGGCCATGCTCGCGCGCCGTGGCCGGTGGTATAGTAGCCGACAGAGGCCCCGGTTGTGCCCCGGGCCATTAACGAGAGAAAGGGCGGCGAGTATGACGCGGCCACGTGACGCCGACCTGCCACGCGCGGGCTGGTACCAGCGCATCTTCGCCTGGGGAATGGCCCGCGACGATGAGCGCATGGATAGCCTCTTCGGCCAACGCAAACGCGAGCTGCTCGAACAGGTCACCGGCAACGTGCTGGAGATCGGCCCCGGCGCGGGGGCCAACCTGCGCTACTACCCACCGGGCATCCACTGGATCGGCGTCGAGCCGAACCCCTACATGGCGCCCTACATTCGCCGCGAGGCCGTGCGCTGGAGCGTGGATGTGGAGGTGCGCCGGGGCACCGCTGAGCGGCTCCCCGCTGAGGACGCCAGCGTGGATGTCGTCGTCTCGACGCTCGTCCTCTGCTCCGTGCGCGATGTCGCGGCGGCGCTGCGCGAGGTGCGGCGGGTGCTGCGCCCCAGCGGGCGCTTCGTCTTCGCCGAGCATGTCGCCGCCCCAGCGGGCACGCGCACGCGCCGCCTCCAGGGGCTGGTGCGCCCGCTCTGGAGCGTGCTGGCGGATGGCTGCCGCCCTGACCAGGAGACGGCGCGGCTGATCGAGGCGGCGGGCTTCGCGCGGGTGGAGCTAGAGCGGTTCACCACGCCGATTCCCATCATTGGCCCCAAGATCGCCGGCAGCGCCTACGTGCGCTAGCCCCCGCCGCTCGCGCGCCATCACACGTGGATGGCCATCACACACAGATTTCTGATCGGTCCTCTGGCCTTGCCCGTGGTATGCTCGCCCACGAAGCCATCATCAGGCGCGCATATGTGCCGCGCGCCGCTCCTTTGTAGGAAGCGAGAGCCACCATGCCAGTCACCCTGTATCCAGACGCGACCTCTCGCCAGCGCGCCTGCCGCGGGCACCTCGCCCCCGGTCGCGCGCCCTATGGAGAAAAGGGTGACCTGTGTTGGCTCGCGGAACAAAGCTCAGTGCCACGACCGTCTATTTCACGCTGGAAGGCGGGATATCGCTCTTCCTCGCGATCACCTACGCCATCAATCTCGTCTATCAGGTAGAGGCGGCGCACCTCAACGC
>JADMIN010000632.1 GCA_015478575.1 Ktedonobacterales bacterium
CTCAAGCAGTGGATCACCATGCGGGCGTTGTGCCGCCTCAACCGCCGCTTTCTCGCCGTGATGGATAGCGACCGTGCGGGCGCGGCGCATCCCTTGCCGGAGGGCACGCTGCGCCGCCAAGAGGAGTGTGTCGCGCAGGGGGGCGCCTGCGTCATTCTGCGCAAGCGCGAGATCGAGAACTATCTGCATCCCGCCGCGCTGGCGCGCGCGGGCTTTCCGCCGCTGGTATTCGACGACTTCACCGACATGAAGGCGCTCTTCAATCATCGGCGCATCGCCGCGGTGATCGAGGAGATGACCGCCGACGAGATGCTGGCGCGCGACCATTACGTGGATGAGCGCGGCGAGGAGCGCCATGAGTTGCTGGAGATCCTCCAGAGCATCCTCGCGCTGCCAGGGAAGGCGCCCCGCGCCACGCGCCCGCGGGCGCGTCGCCGCGCGGCTCCGGCCCATGCGGCGGTGGCGGCGAAGCCCTAGCCCGGATGCTTCACGGGCACCCTGTGATCGCGGGCGTGGCATGCGGGCGTGCCATGAGCGAAAGGCCCCATCCGCCGCCCTTCAGGCCGCCGCGCCGCACGGCCCCGCATGAGCCTCACAGCGCGCGCCGCGCGGCGGTGGCAGGGTCCGTCGTGGTAAAATCGCGATATCCGCTGTGGTGGATGGCTGCCTGTAGGTGAGGATATGGCACGGATCGTTATCACGACATTTGGCTCTAGCGGCGACCTCAACCCCTTTCTCGCGCTGGGATTGGAGTTGCGCGCGCGCGGCCACGACGTGCGCTTCGCCGTGGAGGAGAGCATGCGCCCGCCGCTCACCGATCACGGCTTCACGATCCACCACCTCACCGGCGACGGCCAGGCCGCGCTCGGCCCTTACACGCGCCAGATGCTCGGCGCGATGAATCCCTTCGCTTCCGTGCGCCTGATCGTCGAGAAATACATCCTGCCCACGCTGCCTACCAAGGTGGAGGAACTGCGCTCCGCCTGCGCCGATGCCGACCTGCTGGTCAGCGCCGCGGTGCAGATCGCGGCGAGTTTTGTCGCCGATCTCGTCGCGCTGCCCTGGGCCAGTATCGCGCTCTCGCCGGTGACGCTTCCCTCGGATTACCTGGAGCCACAGCCGCCGTTCTTTCCGCTGCCCGCGTGGCTCCAGCGCTTCTATAATCACACGGGGTGGGCGCTGGGCGACGTGGTGCTCCGCCGCATGGTGGATGTCCCTGTCAATACCATTCGCGCTGAGTTTGGCCTGCCGCCACGCCGCGACATCATGCAGTATGGCAACCTCTCGACGGAACTCACCGCCGTGGCCATCTCGCCCGCGTTCTGCCCACCCCCGCCAGATTGGCCGGCCTATGTGCGCACGACGGGCTTCTGCTTCTGGGATACACCGGGCGATTGGAGCGAACCGCCTGAGCTGACGGAGTTCCTCAGCGGCGAGCGCCCCGTTGTGGCGGTCTCCACCGGCTCGATGGCGCCAGAGATGGGCGATGCCTTCGCCCGCTTCTACCAAACCAGCCTGGAGGCTATTCAGGGAGTGGGCGCGCGTGCGCTGGTGATCGGCGCGGCACCGGGCATCCTGCCCTATCAGTTGCCAGAGGATGTGCTGGCGCTGCCCTTCGCGCCCTTCTCGCACGTCTATCCGCGCTGCGCCGCGGTGATTCATCATGGTGGCATCGGCACCACCGCCCAGGGGCTGCGCGCGGGCGTGCCCGCGCTGATCATTCCCTGGGGCGCCGACCAGTTCTTCGATGGCGCCCAGGTCCAGCGTATCGGCGCTGGCCGCTGGATGCAGCGCCGCTTCTATTCCGTGCCGCGCGCGACTTCCGCGCTGGATCGCCTGTTGCGTGACGCGCGATATGCCGCGGGCGCGCGCGCCGCCGCCACACGCATCGCCGCCGAGGATGGCGTCACCGCGCTCTGTGACACGCTCGAAGCCCTGCTCCAGCGCACCGGCTGAAGCCGCGCCCACTGAGTCGCCCTCGGAG
>JADMIN010000633.1 GCA_015478575.1 Ktedonobacterales bacterium
GCTCTTAGTGGTGGTCTTCGACAAGCAGACGCACGTAGGGTTGGTCAAAGTGTTGGCACGCAAGGTGGTCGAGGAGCTAGAGCGCGTGCTGGAGCGCGTGCTGGCGGGCGGCGCCGCGGCCAAGCCCGAGGTGGTCACGGTCCAATTCCGCACCTCGGTCGAGAACACCATTGATCTCCTCTTCCGGGATTGAGCATGAGATGGCGCTGATCAATGTCGCGAGCCGTGAGATCCATTGCAAGATCGTCTATTATGGCACCGGCTACTGCGGCAAAACGACGAATTTGCGATACATCTATCGCCATGCCCCCGACGCGGCCCATGGCGATCTGCTCACCATCGCCACCGAGAACGAGCGTACGCTGTTTTTCGACTTCCTCCCGCTCGATCTAGGCACGGTCCATGGCTTTCGCGTGCGCTTCCACCTCTACACCGTGCCCGGCCAAGTGCTCTATGAGCGCACCCGCATCGCCGTGCTCAGTGGCACCGATGGCCTCGTCTTCGTCGCCGACTCGGCCCCCGAAAAACTGGAAGAGAACTTCCAGAGCCTGATCGAGCTGGAACGGAATATGCGCCAAGTCGGCAAGGACCTGGGCGATTTCCCCTTCATTCTGCAATGGAATAAGCGCGACATTCCAAGCGCGCTGCCCGAAGCAACGCTGGATCGCTATCTCAACCGCCGACACGTGCCGAGCTTCCCCGCCTCGGCAATCACCGGCGAGGGCGTCTTTCCCACCCTGCGGGCGATTTGCAAAGCCGTGATGACCCGACTCTAGCGGCTCTGAAGGAGAGTGCATCTATGCGCGCGATACTCAGCGTTGCCGACAAAGAGGGCATGGAAGCGTTCGCCCGCGGCTTGAGCGCGCTCGGTGTCGAGTTAGTCTCCACCGGAGGCACGGCCCAGGCGCTAGAACAGGCTGGCATTCCCGTGCGCGCCGTCTCTGAGGTGACTGGCTTCCCCGAAATCCTGGGCGGGCGGGTCAAGACCCTCCATCCCGCCATCCACGGCGGCATCCTCGCGCGTCGCGATGACGAGGCGCACATGGCCGAGTTGCGCGCCCAGGGCATCGAGCCAGTGGATCTCGTCATCTGCAACCTCTATCCCTTCGCCGACGTCCTCGCCCGTGGTGAGACGGCGCTCGAAAAGCTCCTCGAAGAGATTGATATCGGCGGCGTCACGCTGGTGCGCGCGGCGGCCAAGAACTTCCCACATGTGACCGTGCTGGTGCGCCCGCAAGATTACCAGACGGTGCTCGCCGAGCTTGAGGCCGATGGCGCCACACGACTGGAGACCCGGCGCCGACTGGCCGCCCTCGCCTTCCAGCATACCGCCCTCTATGACACCCTGATCGCTGAGCATCTGCGCCGCGGTGTGCCCATCAAGACCTTCCCAGAAGAACTCACCCTCGGCTTGCGTCGACTGCGCGGCCTGCGGTACGGCGAGAATCCCCATCAGGCATCCGCGCTCTATGCCTGGTCTGGCATGGCGCCAGGACTCAGCGAGCAGTCCAGCAAGAATGGCAATGGCTCGACGGCTGGCCCAGCAACCCCCGCCGCGATTGCGACCGTAGCGGGCGCGCGCCTGCTGCAAGGGAAAGAACTCAGCTTCAATAACCGCCTCGATCTAGATGCCGCGCTCGCCTGCGTAAGCTGCTTCACCGTGACCACCACCGTTGTGGTCAAGCACACCAATCCCTGCGGCCTCGCGTGTGGCGATACACTGGTCGAAAGCTACCGCCACGCCCACGCCGGCGACCCCGTCTCCGCCTATGGCGGCATCCTCGGCTTCAACCGCGAGGTGGATGAGGCGACCGCCGTGGACATCTCGCAGATCTTCTACGAAGCCATCATCGCCCCTAGCTATAGCGACGAGGCGCTCGCCATCCTCAGCCAAAAGAAGAACCTACGCTTGCTGGCGACCGATACGCCCATCGGTCCATCGGCTGGCGCGGTGGACGCCCACGACCCCTACCGCTTGGA
>JADMIN010000016.1 GCA_015478575.1 Ktedonobacterales bacterium
ATAGATGATAGAGCGGCAGATCGTAGAGCGGCCCGCCAGCGGAAGCGGGAGACCACCGCGGCGCCCCCAGGTGGCTGGCGGCCCGTGGCGCACCGCGTGCTACAATGCCCTAGATGCGTGCGGCGCCTGGCCACCTCGCGCGTTCCTAGTCCCTGGAGGATGCGCCCGTAATGGAGAATCACCTACCCCCGCCCGTTCCCTCGCCCCTGGAGAGCATAGATGACGTGATCGCCACCCTGGCCGCCTACCAGTATATCGCCGACCGCGGCCTGGCCACCGCCATCTATCTCGCGCTGCGGCGCCACAAGCCGCTGCTGCTGGAAGGCGAGCCAGGCGTCGGCAAGACCGAGGTGGCGCGCGTGCTGGCGCGAGCGCTCGATACCCGACTGATCCGCCTGCAATGCTACGAAGGCATAGACCAAGCGACCGCCGTCTACGATTGGAACTACGCGCGGCAACTGCTCTACATCCGCGCCACCGAGCGCGCGCGCGAAAGCACCGGCGATGGCCGTGAGGGCACGGCGCATGTCGGCGATGTCTTTGGGCCAGAGTTCCTGATTCGCCGTCCGCTGCTCGACGCGCTGGATGCCGCCCACGAGCGCGCGCCCGTCCTGTTGATTGACGAGCTGGACCGCTCGGACGCCGAATTCGAAGCCTATCTGCTGGAACTGCTCAGCGATTATGCCATTACCATTCCAGAGTTGGGGACGTTGCGGGCCGAGTGCCCGCCCATCGTCGTGCTGACCTCCAACCGCACGCGCGATATCCATGACGCCCTGCGCCGCCGCTGCTTCTATTACTGGATCGAGTACCCCACCCTGGAGAAGGAATACGCCATCGTTCGGGCGCGCGTGCCAGAGGCGCGGGAGGTGCTGGCCCGCCAGGTCGTCGCCTTTGTCCAGGCGCTCCGCGGCGAGGACCTCTACAAGGCGCCGGGCGTGGCCGAGACCTTGGATTGGCTGGGCGCGCTCGTCACCCTCGGCCACATCGAGCTGACGGAGGCCGGCGCGCGCGACGCGCTGGGGGCACTGCTGAAGTACCAGGACGACCTGCAAAAGGCCACCTCCGGCAACCTCCTCGGCAAACTCGTCGAGAAGGTCCGCACCACCCTCAGCCAGCCGTAAGGATGCCCATGGAGCCTCGGCTCCGCTAAGATGAGGTAGCCCAGTGGACGACCATCTCCCCGACCAGGACGCGCTCACCGCATCCCCCCATGCCGCGCGGCGAGAAGGGGCCAGGGGGTGGACCCTCACGCCGGAGGAGCGCGCGCGCGGCGATGTGCTGTTGGCGCGTCTCACCGACTTCGCGCGCTTCCTCTGGCAACTGGGGGTGGATGTTGGCCCGGGGCGCGTCGTCGAGGTCGCCGAATGTCTCCCGCTGGTTGACCTGAGCAAGCGTGACGAGTTCGCGACCTTCCTCAAGGTCTTGCTCGTCTCCAAGCACGAGCAGGAGGCGACCTTCGATCTGGCCTTCGCCTACTTCTGGCGCGTCACCCACGGCGCCGATGGCCCGCGCGACCCCGCGGCGGATGCCCTGCTCGAACGTGCCCGTCGTGGCCTGGCGCTGCCGGCCCACCGCGCCCCCCAGCCGGAGCGCTCCGCCACCGCCCATATCTCCCCGCGCGCGCCACATGACCACCAGCGCCACCCACACTCACGGCTGGCCCAGGCCCGCCGCGCGCGCCGCACCGATGACGACGACGCCGAGGCCGAGCGCACCGGCACCTATAGCCACGACGAGGCCCTGCGCCACAAAGATTTCGAAGACTTCTCCTGGGATGAGATGCAAGAGGCCAGAGAACTGATGGCGCGCACCCGCTGGCGCTTGGGCGAGCGACAGACGCGGCGCCTGCGCTCCGCGCGCCGTGGCTCCCGCCTCGATCTGCGGCGCACGCTCCAGCGCAGCCAGCGCACGGGCGGCGAGCCGATCGAGCTGGCGCGACGGCGTATCCGGCGCCAGCCGCGCCCCCTCGTCATCATCTGCGATATCAGCGGCTCCATGAGCCTCTACTCGCGGCTGCTGTTGCACTTTGTGCATACCGTCTCCAACGGCCTCGCGCACGTCGAGACGTTCGTGTTTGGCACGCGCCTGACCCCTATCACGCGCCAGTTGGCCCGGCGCGATGTGGATGCGGCCATCCGTGGCGTCACCGCCAGTGTGCGCGATTGGTCTGGTGGCACGCGCATCGGCGAATCGCTGCGCACATTCAACCGGATCTGGGCACGGCGGGTGCTGGGGCGTGGGGCGGTGGTCCTCATCATCAGCGACGGCTGGGATCGCGGCGACGTCCGCATCCTCGCGGAAGAGATGGCACGGCTGCGACGCAACTGCCACCGGTTGATCTGGCTCAACCCCCTGCTTGGCCAGGAGGACTATCGCCCCGTGACCGCGGGGATGCGCGCCGCGCTGCCCTTCATTGACCACTTCCTGCCCGCGAACAATCTCGACAGCCTGCTGGCCCTGGGGCGCGCGCTGGAGACGGTGGATGACCGCGGGCGCTCGCCACGGGCCTAACCGCGCCCTGAGCTAACCGCGCCCTGAGCTAACCGCGCCCTGAGCTAACCGCGCCCTGAAGATGTTGGCCCGCCCATCTCGCTCAGCCCATCTCACACGCGCGCCGCCCGCTCCGTGGCATCCCGCACGGTGATGCCGCAGCGCGCCAACAGGGCGGCGCACGTGCGCGCGGGATAGGGGATAGGCAGACGTTGGCGTGGGCCATGTGAATCTGAGCCAGCGCTCACCAGCAGGCCACGCTCCGCGGCGAAGGCGCTGTAGGCCGCGACCTGTTCGGGTGTATAGGTCGGATAGTGCCCCTCGATGCCATCCAACGGCACCTCGGCCAGCATCTCGGCGAGCAAGGGCAGGTCATAGCGCTGAATCTCGCCCCCGCCGCGCCCCGGATGCGCCAGCACGGCCATCGCGCCATCGCGATGGGCCGCCGACACCACCACATCGAGCGGAGCGGTGATCGAGCGATAGCCAGCATCGCGTATCGTCTCCAGCGCCCGCGCGCGCTCCGCCGCGTAGCCGTGCGCCTGGAGCAGTCGCGCGTTGTCGAGCGGGCGCCGAAGTCGGCCCTCGCTCTCGCGCAACACCTCGGCCTGGCGCGCAAAGGCATAGCCGCGCCGCCGCAACTCCTCATAGACCGCCTGAGTGTTCTCCTCTTGCGCGCGCACCGTCTCGCGCGCCAGCCGGTCGAGCGCCCCATCGGGCGCCAGGGAGGGGGCGTAGCAGAGGAGGTGTGCGCTCAATCCCTGCCAGCGCGTGGTCATCTCGACACCCGGAATGACCACGATGCCATGCGCCGCGCCCAGCGCGTGCAGCTCGCCCCCCTGATCCACGCGATCATGGTCGGTGATCGCGACGGCGCGGAAGCCAGCACCCGCCAAGTGCGCGAAGAGGTCTTCTGGGTGCCAGTGGCCGTCGCTGTGGATGGTGTGAATCTGCAGATCAATAGGGTCACTGCCCCAGAGGCTCGTCATGAGCATCGCTCTCTTCTTCCCGCGCCCTTCGCTCGTGCTCACGCGGATGGCTCAGCGCCCGCGCATAGACCGCGGCCAGTTGACGCGCCACCCGCTCCTGGGTGAAGCGCGCCAGCACGCGCTCGCGGCCCAGACGCGCGAGGTGCTGGCGCAGGGCTGGCCGCTCCACCAGCGAGCGCACCGCCGCGCGCAGCGCGCCGACATCGGCCTCTGGCACGATCACGCCCGCCGCGCCCACCACGCGCGGAATCTCGCCGGAATCCGAGCCGATGACTGGCACACCGCAGGCCATCGCCTCCACCACGACACGCCCGAACTGCTCGCTCCAATGGGGTCGCGTGAGCGAGGGCAGTGCCAGCGCATCCAGCGCCGCCAGGGCGCTCGGCACCTCGCCCGCCGCGACCGCTGGCAGGAACGCCACCCGCGCCGCCACGCCACGCGCCTCCGCCAGCCCTCGCAGTCGCGCCGCATCCGGCCCAGCGCCCACAATACGCAGGTGGCAGGTCGGTGGCAGGCCAGCCAGCGCCTCGATCAGCACGGCGACGCCCTTCTCCTCCACCAGCCGACCGATATAGCCAAGCGTGAACCGCTCCGAGGGCGCGGGGCGCTCCCGCGGCGCGTAGAGCGTGGGATCCACCCCATGCACAGAGAAGACCGACGTTGGCCCACGATAGCCCTTGCGGCGCAGCACGCGCGCGGCGGCCTCGTTGCCAGCGATGATGTGGGCGGTGTAGCGATAATTGTAGCGTTCTAGCCAGGAATAGGGAAGCGGATAGGAGCGATAGATATTCTGCCAGGCGACGAAGATGGTTGGCACGCCGAGGCGCCGCGCCAGCCACTGCGCCTGCGCCCCCGCCGGATTGTACGGCTCCTCGTCAATGTGGAGCAGGTCAGGCCGCAGGGCACGCAGCGTGGCGAACAGTCCGCGATACACATAGAGGTGATAATGGCCATTGAAGCGCACCGGCACCCGCCGCACCTCATAGCCCGCGACATAGCGCGGCGCGAAGGGGAGAGCGCGGCCGTCATCAGAACGCCAGACCGGAGGAGTGAGCAAGCTGAGTTCAATATCGGGCTGACGCGCGAGCCATTCGAGCTGGCGCTGGGCGGTGTCGGCAACGAACGTTTTGGAGAGGATGGCCACCCGCACCGCTGACATGGCTACTCCCGCCTGCTTCCTGTCACCTCCGCGTAGAGCGCGCTGGTCTCTGCCGCCGCTTGATCCCAGTTGAAGCGCTTCACATGGGCCTGGCCACGCGCGCTCAGATCGTCCCAGCGCTCGCGATCAGCCAATACGTGGCGTATCTGCTCGCTCAGCGCGTCCGTATCATCAGGATCTACCAGCACGCCCGCGCGGCCCACCACCTCTGGCAGCGCGGCGCGGTCCGAGCAGATCACCGGCGCGCCACAGGCCATCGCCTCCAGCGGCGTCAGGCCAAATCCCTCATAGCGCGAGGTAAAGACAAAGCACGCGGCGGCGCTATAGAGCGCGGGCAGATCGTCCTCCGCGACCTCCCGGCAGATCACCTGCCCGGCGATGCCAAACATCGGCGCCAGATCGCGCCAGTCAGGATAGAGCGGGCTGGAGCCAAGGCGATCGGGATCCCCGGCGATGAAGAGTTGGAGGTCGGGGTCGCCCAGTTCGTGATACACCGCGGCGAAGGCACCCACCAGCGCGGGAATGTTCTTGCGCACATCCAGCCCACCCACATTGAGGACGAAGCGCTGGCCCAAGTCATATTTCTCGCGGACCGCTCGCAGGCGCGCCTCGTCGCTGACACGATGATAGTGCGGTGGGGGCGCCTCGTAGATGACCGTGATGCGCTCCTCAGGCACGCCTAAGAACTCAACGATGTCGCTCTTGGCATGGTTCGAGACGGCGATGACAGCGGTCGCGTGGTGGATGGCGCGCCGCATGAGGCGCGCGTAGGCGTGGGCGCGCGCGGAGGCGCGATATTCCGGCAGCCGCAGGCTAATGACATCGTGAATGGTGACGACGCTTGGGATACCATGCGCGCGGAAGACCGGCGCGAAGTAGGGAATGTGCATGACGCGCGCGTCGCGCTGCTTCGCCGCGAGCGGAAAGACCCGCTGCTCCCAGATCACCTTCTCGATGCGTTTGCCACCCCGGCGGGGCGGGCCAACCGGCGCCACCTGCCAGGCAAACGTCGAGGGTGTCTCCGGCTCATGCGCTGGCTTACTCGGACTGAACACCACATAGTCATTGATGCCATCCACACGCCCCAGCGCGGCGAGCAGATGAGCGGTATAGCGGCCTGTGCCGGTCTGCGGCTTTTCAAGAAAAAGCGCGTTAAAAGCGACTCGCATCGGGCGCGATTCACCTCCGCGAAACGGTCCAGTGGTCCCAAGGTCGCGCGTGCGCCGCCTCCCACTCGGACGCGGCCCACCCGCATAGGATAGCACAATTCCTCAGGGCGCGGCGGCCTGCCATGTGCCTAATCGGAGCAGGCAACCGAGGCAGAGCGCCAATTGCAGCTCCAAGCCGTGGACGAAGAGATCATCGGTCAGGCTGTGCGTCAGCAGCGCGACGATCACCGCCAGCAGCCCCAGCGCCAGCGCGCGCGTGGCGCCGTCGCGCCTCGGCGCGCGCACCGCCCGCCCGCCAGCGTAGAGCGCCGCCGCCGCCAGCGCGAGAAAGGCGAGCAGACCCACCACGCCCGTCTCCGCCGCCGCGTTGATATAGTAGTTGTGTGCGTGGCCGAGCGCCTCCGGCCAGCCAGGGACGGCATAGCGTCCGTAGACCACGCTATAGTTGCCCGCGCCGACGCCAAGCAGCGGGTGCGCCGCGAACATGCGCAGCCCCGCGACCCAATGCGCCAGCCGCTCTAGCGTCGAGAAGTTGGCGTCGTTGACCGAACTCGAAAGCGAGAGATCGCTCAGGCGAACCTCTGCCAACAGACGGGCCTGAAGACTGACGGGGATGAGGCGACCAACCCAGGCGACCAGCACCACTGGCACACCGATCAACACCGCCAGCCCCGCCAGCCGCTCACGCCGCCAGCCGACGATGAGCAACACCGCCAGCCCCGCCAGCAGGCCCAAGAGCGCCCCACGTGAGCCAGCCAGCGCCGACGCCCCCGCCACCAGCGCCGCCGCCACGCCCGCGACCCACCGCTCACGCGGCGCCGTGCCCCATAACGCGAGGGCCAAGGCGGGCAACAGCGCGAAATTCAACTCGCCCGCGTAGGGGTTGGGCTGCGCGAAGGTGCCGAAGACGCGCAGCGAGTCGCCGCCCGGCCCCAGGTCGCCGGTGGCCAGCACCCACTGCGCGTAGCCCAGCAGCGCCTCCGCGACGCCCGCGCCGATCAGCGCCCAGATCAGCCACCGCACATGCGATGGCGAGCGCGCCAGCCAGAGTGTGACCGCGAGCACGAGACCCACCTCGAGCCACTTCAGCGCCTCTTTCACCACCAGCGCGCCGCTGGTGGCGGCCAGGGCCGAGAGGAGGATGGCGAGAACGTAGGCGAGCCACGCCGCGAAGACGCTGGCGCGTGGGGGATCAGCACGCCAGCGCCGCGCCAGCCACCCGCGCGTCGCGGGCCACCACGCGCGAGGGGAATGGCTGGCCAGGTAGCGCCAGCGCCACACCGCCCCCCACCAGTTGGCGCGCTCGGCCATGTACCACGCCACCGCGAGCGCGGCAACCAGCACGTCAGTGGGGCCAACGCGCATGCCTGACCAATCGAACGCGAACAGCGAACCGAAGGCGACGGCGAAAGGCAGCAGAGCCAGTGCCCAAAAGGGGCGCCGCGACGTGAGGAGGACCAGCAGACCAGCGAGCGCGAGCCGAACGACGAACACCCATGGCAGGTGCGCCAGCAGACCAAGCGCCGCGAGCGGCGTCGCGATGGCCAACACCACTGGCAGCGGAGCGCGGCGGCTCGCGGACATGCGGATCACATCGCGTGCTTCACGGCCAGACAGGCGCCATCATCATTGTGCTCCATCTCCCCTCGGAACCAGGCGATGGTGCGCGCGAGGCCCGCTTCTGGCTCAACGGCGGGATACCAACCGAGATGCGTCCGTGCTTTGGTAATGTCGGGCTGCCGACGCTCTGGATCATCCTGGCGCTTCGGCTCGAAGATCACCTGCGAGCTGGATTGGCACAGGCCGATGATCAGCTCCGCCCACTCGCGGACCGAGTGCTCCAGCGGATTGCCGAGATTATAGACCGCACCGTTCGTGCCATCCGTAAACATCGCGCGCATCAGGCCATCCACCAAGTCATCCACATAGCAGATGCTGCGCGTCTGCGTGCCAGTGCCATGAATAGTGAGGGGCTGATGCCGCAGCGCCTGGACGATGAAATTCGGAATGAAACGCCCATCGTCTAACTGACTGTGGGGACCATAGGTGTTGAAGATGCGGACGATACGGGCATCTACGCCATATTGGCGGTGAAACTCCATCGTGATGGTCTCGCCAAGGCGCTTGCTCTCATCGTAGCACGAGCGAATACCAATGGGGTTCACATTCCCCCAATAGTCTTCCGTCTGCGGATGCACCAGCGGATCGCCATAGGCCTCAGAGGTCGAGGCCATCAGGAAGCGCGCCCCCGCGCGCCGCGCAAGCGCGAGCAACTGCCATGTGCCCTGCGTATTCACCTGGATCGTCTCAAACGGATACATCCAGTAGCCGACCGGGCTGGCTGGGCTGGCGAGGTGGAAGACAACATCGGCTGCCTCCTCGAACGGCGTGGTAACGTCATGCGAGCGAAAGGTAAAGTCGCGCTGGGGGAGCAGTGCGGCGATATTGCGCTCTGAGCCGGTCACCAGATTATCCACACAGAGCACCTGGTTCCCCTCGTCGAGCAACCGCGCACACAAATGGGAGCCGATGAACCCCGCACCTCCCGCGACTAAGACCTTCAACGCCTACCTCCCCTAGGATCGCCATGAAACCGCTCTATACTCAGCGGATTGTAGCCTGATGGACCTGTGGACGCAACCATCCTAGGACAGATTGATGTGGAGGGCGGACTGACCGTGGCAGCCCGCTTTCCCGTGGCGTGGGTCGCCGCGCGGAAGGTCACGCTGGGCTGGCGAGCCGCGCGATCGCGTCACGCAGCCGCGCCAACGAGACCTCGCGCCCCAGCACCTCCATCGTCTCGAAGAGCGGCGGCGAGATGGTGCGCCCCGTCACCGCCACACGCAGACTGGTGAACAGTTGCACCGGCTTCATGCCCAACTCCGTGACGAGCGCGCGCATCGGCGGCTCCAGCCGCGCGGCTTCCCACGTCTCACCGGCGGCGGCGAGCACCCCCTCGGAGCGGCGCAGGCCATCGAGCGTGCGCTCCCGATCCATCTGCTTGGCCATGAGCAGCGCCGACTCATATACCAGCCGGTCCGTAAAGAAAAACGCCGTCATGGTCGGCGCCTCCGCCAGCAGCTTCATCCGCTCCTGCTCCAGACGCAGCACCCGCGCGACGTAGGCGCGGTCCAGTGGACGCGCGACGCCATCCGGCAGGCCGCCCGCCGATTGCGGACGCTCCATGAACGGCAGGGCACGATCCACCAGCCCCTCAAGCGGAAGCTGGCGGATATAGCGGCCGTTCATCGCGAGGAGGCGCTCCTCGTCATAGCGTGCGGGAGATGTGCCCACGCGCTCCAGCGTAAAGTGCTCGATGAGTTGGTCGAGGCTGAGGATATCCGCGCTCTCGCCAGACGACCAGCCCAGCAGCGCCATGTAATTTAGCACCGCCTCGGGCAGATACCCCAGGTCGCGATACTCCAGCATCGGCAACGCGCCGTGCCGCTTGCTGAGCTTCCCCTTGCCGTCCTTGCTCAGCACGTCTGGCACATGGACAAAGCGCGGCGCCTCCCAGCCGAGACCCTGGTAGATCATCACGTGCAGCGGCGCGCTGGAGATCCACTCCTCGGCCCGCACCACATGGCTGATGCGCATCAGGTGGTCATCCACGATCGCGGCCAGGTGATAAGTCGGATAGCCATCCGACTTGAGCAGCACGGCATCATCGAGGTTGGCGTTCTCGAAGGTGATCGCCTCACGCAGCGCGTCCCGCACCGTCGTCTGCCCGTCCAGGGGCACCGCCAGCCGTACGACATACCCTTCGCCCGCCGCCGCCCGCGCCCGCGCCGCCACCGCGGAGAGGCCGCGACAGTGGCGGTCATAGCGCGGTGGCTCAGCGCGCTGCCGTTGGGCATCACGCACCGCCTGCAAGCGCTCACGGCTACAGAAGCAGCGATAGGCGTGGCCGTTCGCGATCAGCCGCTCCGCGTAGTCCAAGTAGATCGCGCGCCGCTGCGTCTGAAAATAAGGGCCATATGGCCCGCCAACGCCTGGCCCTTCGTTGATATCCATCCCCAGCCACGAGAAACCCGCGATCAGCGCCTCGACCGAGCCAGGCACGGTGCGCGCGATATCCGTATCCTCGATGCGCAGCAGAAACTCGCCACCAGCGTGGCGCGCCAACAGCCACGAGAAGAGCGCGGTGCGATAGCCGCCAATATGCTGGAAGCCAGTGGGGCTTGGCGCGAAGCGCGTGCGCACGCCCACGGGGGGAGTGTCAGCATGGGCAGCGGCGCTGGCCGCGCCTGGCGCGTGCGTGCTATCGGTCATAGAACCGCTCCTAGGTGGGTGTCCTGCCCCTTCGAGTCAGGTGTATAATCTCAGCGGCCTCCTCCGACCGCACGGGCGATTAGGCCTGAGAAATGCTACTTACGCGGCGGCTGGCGCGTTCTATGTTCGAGAGGATGAGCGAGATGCCATCTCTGCTCTGAACAGGCTCGCCCGCGCCTGCGCACTCTTCGCAGTCTACCCATACCGGCGCACGCCTGTCAAGCGACGACGCGGCGCCATCTGATGCGACGCCCGCGTCAACCGTCATTCTATCGCGACATGGAGGGGTGACCAGTGGATGTAGAAGGACCTTTTGCTTCTTCCGACCATGACCAGTCGGACGAGCGCGCACCGGAGCAACGGCCCACACCCGACGCCCCCACACCCGACGCCCCCACACCCGACGCCGAGAGGCCGCTGGCGGGCGACGACGACCAGGGCGCCGCTGATGATGACATCTGGGACGATGAGGACGATCGGTGGGCCGATGAAGATGCCACCGATGATGAAGATGCCACCTATCCGCTGCCCCAGCCCCTCCCGCGGAGCGCCGTCGCGCGCCGTGGCGCCGCCCAGCGGCGCACCAGCCGCCGCCGACGCCACTACATCTTTTATGTGCGCCGCATGTCGCGCTCACGCCAGGCCGCTCGCTCGGTGACGGTCACGCGGGCGGCGTGGATCTCGGTGGTCGCGCTGGCGGTGGTCGCGCTCTCCTCCTTCACCGCGACGCTTGGCCTGGCCGCCTCCTACTACCAATCGCAGACCAACAGTATCGCCGCCCTCTCGCGCACGGTCGCCGCGCGCGACAGCCTGCGCATCTTTGATTCGCGTGGCGTGCTGCTCTACGAACTGAAGAACGCTGGCGCGCAGCACAGCATCTCGCTGGCACAGATTCCGGTCACGGTGGTCAACGCCACCGTGGCGATCGAGGACCGCACCTTCTGGGTGAACCAAGGGGTAGATGTTCTCTCGATCATACGCGCCGCGGTGGCCAATTACAATGGTCGGCGTATCACGCAAGGGGCCAGCACCATTACGCAGCAGCTCGTCAAACGGAACATCCTCAACAGCAACGAGACCTTCGACCGCAAGGTGCGTGAGGCCATTCTAGCGATTGGCATGACGACGCAGGGCGTCTACACCAAGCGCCAGATCATGCAGATCTACCTCAACTCGATCCCGTACGGCCAAGAAGCCTACGGCATTGACGCGGCGGCACAGGCCTATTTTAGCTATCAGGATGACCCGGCCACCGGCGAGACGGCGGCGCAGCGCCTGGATCTGGCGCAGGCCGCGATGCTCTCAGGCATTCCCCAGAACCCTAATACGAACAATCCGCTCTTACACCCCAAGGCGGCTCACGAGCGCCAGCGCGTGGTGCTGGACTCGATGGTCACGTATGGCTATATCACGCGCGCCCAGGCCAACGCCGCCTATGCTGAGGCGGGCAAGCCCAACTTCTTCAACCCACAGCAGAAGGAGCAGAACCTCGCGCCACACTTCGTAGCCTTCATCCAGACCCAGATCAGCAACATGATCGCCGCCGGACAGCTCGACCTCTCGCGCTCTGGCTTGAACATCTACACCACGCTCGATCTTGACATGCAGAACAACGTCCAGCAGGCCATGAAGAATCACCTCTACGGCAACGACCTTGATGATTATGGCGGCGGCGGGCTGATCCGCAACGACAACGTCACGAACAGCGCGGCGATCATCGCCAACCAGCACGACGGCTCCATCAAGGTCCTGCTGGGGAGCGTAGACTATTACAGCACCCGGATTGACGGCAAGTTCGACGTCGCCACGCAGGGCTTCCGTGGGCCTGGCTCCTCGTTCAAGCCCATCGTCTACTCGGCGGCATTCGAGAAGGGGTGGTTCCCGGCGATGACCGTCGCGGACCAGCCGACCGTCTTCTGGGATCAGGGGCAGGACAAGCCCTATAAGGTGCTCGATTTCAATCCCAACAAATTCTTTGGGACGGTGACGCTGCGACAGGCGCTCCAGTTCTCACTGAATATTCCCGCCGTCAAGGTGATGCAGTATGTCGGCGTGGATGAGGCGCGCCGCAACGCGATGCGCATGGGCATCAACACCTGGGAAGGCTCGTGGGGGCTGTCGTCGGTGCTCGGCTCGCTCGATGTGCGGCTGTACGATATGGTCCAGGCCTACACCGTCCTCGCCAATTATGGCCAGTACATCCCCCTGCATTCCATCAACACCATCACCGATAGCTCCGGCGATGTCCTCTACCAGTACCGCACGCCGCGCCCAGTCCAAGTCCTCAGCCCACAGGTCGCCTACATGCTGACCAGCATCCTCTCCGACAACCCGGCACGCATCGGAGAGTTTGGTCCATGCAGCCCGCTCTACCTCGACGAGAAGGCCGATTGCCAGGCCTACGGCGGCAACTCCCCCAACGCCCGCCCCGCCGCGACCAAGACCGGCACCGGCCAGAACTTCTGGGATGACTGGACGATGGGCTATACCATGGACTACACCATGGGCGTCTGGGCCGGCAACAATAATCATACGCCGATGCGCCGCATTGACGGCGTGACGGGCGCCGCGCCCATCTGGTACAACAGCATGCTGTACGCGGAGCGCAACCTGCCCAAGACGCCCTTCCCGGTGCCCACGGGCTTGCGACTCGCCACCTACACCACCAGCGGCATCACGTCGCGGGATTGGTTCCTGGCTGGCCCACTGCCCGTGGCCAACATCGGCAACACGGGGCCGGCAACACCGCCCTGCATCACGCTCACCGAAGACCCGCAGAACCCGTGGAACTATTGCGCCGCGACACCCACCGTGACGCCCGGCGTGACGCCCAAGGGGACACCTAGCCCCCCCTCACCCACCCCGTGAGTGAGGCGAACGCCCAGCCTCCGCGCGCTCATCCTCCACAGCGGAGCGCACTCTCTCCAAAAGCCGCCGGGCATTCGCCCGGCGGCTTTTTGTTGGGGAGGCGATGGACAATAGGGAAGGCAATGGGCGAGACAGCGCCTAGCCAGCGAAGTGGCGCCGGAAATCGCCATCAAAAGTGGCGAGGAAGCGCCGCATCTCCGCCACGTCGCTGGCGGTCACGGCTGGGGGGGCGGAAGCCGCCACGTGCTCAGGCGCGTCGGGCGCGTCGGGCACATCGGGTGATTGGAAGACGACGAGGAGCAGGGCCGGAGCGGCAGCCGTCTGCGAGGCGCGCGGCGGGAACGAGGCGAGGAAGAGCGCGCGATGCTGGCAGTCGTCGCAGGTCGCGAGGAGCATATAGACGCTCCCGCGATGGGCCACGATCACCACACCATGCGGCGGGTAGGGCACAGCGCAGCGCACGCAGGGAAACCGCTCGAACCGTTCACGGATGGCGCGTTCACGCGGATGCATCTATGCCTCCTCGCCGGTCCACTGACGGGCGGCATCAGCACCTCCTCGTCGCCTCCCGTCAGCCACAGCCTAATCCGACTTCCCAAACTCGTCAAGTGCGTCCAGATTATTGATGAAGTCGCGATACACATCGAGGTTGTCATTGGCGGAGGGCCGCTCGCGGTGGGCCGCCGTGGTCGGTTCTTCGCGCGCCTCGCCCTCCTGCAACGTGACACCCGCCTGAGTGAGCACGTTCTCCTCAACAAGGATCGGTACCTTGAAGCGCACCGCCAGCGCGATCGCGTCGCTTGGTCGCGCGTCAATCTCGACGTGCCGCCCGTTGGCATCCAGCACCAGCCGCGCGAAGAAAATGTCGTCCGCCAGGTCGTTGATGATGATACTCGTCATCTTGCCACCAAGCTCGTTGATGACCGATTTGAGGAGATCATGGGTCAATGGGCGCTGCGAGGTCGTGCCTTGTAGCTCCATCGCGATCGAATAGGCCTCAGGGTTGGCGATCCAGATGAAGAGGTAGCGCTCGGCCTGAGGCTCCTTGAGGATCACCACCCGCTGGTTCGTGGCGAGATTGATGCGCACGCTCTCGACCGACATTTCCACCATGGGCTTGCTCCCTCCTGCCTCGCGTCTCGACCGGCGCGCTCACGCCGGGCCATGACGCCCCTATTGTACACCCAAGCGCCGCGCCCACGCAAATGAAAGAACACCGGCATGCTCGCTGGTAACGGCCATGTAG
>JADMIN010000634.1 GCA_015478575.1 Ktedonobacterales bacterium
CCGCAGCGTCGAATTGATCGCCACCTTGAGACTCTCGACAACGCCCCGCCCGCCGACAGCGATGGCCTCGAAGCTGGGAGCGCGATAGGGATTGAGGTATTGTTCGAGAATCGGAATCGGGAGGATATCGGAGAGGTCACGCTTGTTCCACTGCATCACGAGAGGAAACTCGCCTGGATTCCGGCTCATGCGGCGTAGTTGCTCGTTCAGTTCGTGGAAACTCTCGAGATTTTCTTGCAGTTTGCTCGCCTGTGAATCCGCGACGAAGACAACACAATCGGCGCCTTTCAGCACCGAGATGCGCGTCTGCTGGTAGAGCACCTGCCCAGGGACGGTGTAGAGCTGGAAGCGGATTTGGAAGCCATGGACACGCCCAAGCTCCAGCGGCAGCAGGTCGAAGTAGAGGGTGCGCTCAGTCTCGGTGTCAATGGAGACCATGCCACCCACGTCACGGGGGCTAACCGCCTTGTGGATATAGTGGAGGTTAGTGGTTTTGCCGCTCAGGCCGATGCCATAGTACACGATCTTGCAGTTGATCTCGCGCTTGGCCATGTTGATTAGCGACATATCGGCTCCTGCCTCAGACAAGCGGACCAACACCACATGACGCCGAACCGCCGTGCTCCGTTACGGACTCTCGCTTACGGACTCTCGCTTACGGACTCTCGCTGGCACCGTCGCCGCCTCGCGCGCTCTTATGCAGTGCTATTGTATCGCACTGCCAGCGAGATGCAAGCGTGAGACCGCCGATCTCAGCCATTCTGAACCTGCCCCAGCCGCGCCAGGAAACGGTCAAGCTGGATACGCATACGTTCGTGTGTGCCCTCACCGATCAACCGTTGCTCGTCGCGGGCACTGACATGGAAGACAAGGCGCCGACCATCTACCTCGATCAGTTCGGCGGTGGCGATGACACGCATGCCAACCGGGGTGGCCGCGAGGTGGCGCACCTGCACGAGCGTACCCACCGTCGTCTCGCCTGGCATCATGGCCGACTGCGCGAGCTGCCACGCGGCGTTCTCCATCAGGCCGATCATCGCCGGGGTGCCGAAGACGCGCACACCACCCGCACCGAAGGCTTCCGCCGTTCGCGCGTCATCCACCACCACGCTGGATTCGCCCCGCATGCCGATCGCCAACGCCATGCTCGCTTCTCCTGGATAGTGTGCCCGCACGTGCGGGCCACCTCATCACGGAGCATAGCACATTTCATCGGGCGGCCCGTGCCAGATAGGGTGCTATGTCTCAGTATACGAAGGGATCAGATGCCTGTGAGCGGGGGCGCCGTCTGGCCAATCGCGGCGCGTACGAAATTGAGTGCCTGCCCCAGTCGTCGCTCCGCGTGCTCGCGGCTGAAGAGTCCAACGCGCAGGGGGTGGATCTCCAGTGTGACTAGGCCATCATAGTGATCATCCGCCAGTGCGGCCAGGAACCGCGCCAATGGCAACTCGCCCTCGCCCGGCAGCAGATGCGTCTGTGGCTCACCATTGCGCCATCGCATATCGCTCAGGTGAATGTTGCGTAAGAGCGGACGCACCACCTGATAGCTCGCCAGCAGATCCTCGCCGTTGGCACCGATATGGCAGGTATCCAGCGTGATGCCGCAGCCATGGTCGCGCGCGAAGTGCGTCAGGACCTCCAGATCATCCAGCACCCAACGGCGGCGCCGTCCGAGATATTGGTTGTTTTCGAGGGCAATGCTCGCGCCACCCGAACCGCCCACACCGTTGCCCGCGGCCTCGCGACCAAGTCGGAGTGCCTCCGCGAAGCGCGCGGCGCGGGGGCTGGTCTTGCTGGTGTACATCGCCGGATGCACCACATACACCGACGCATTCAGCCGCCGCGCGGCAGCCGCTGTCCGCTGGACGCGCTCGGTCATGGCGCGTGGCCAGCCAGGAAAGGGGCGCAGGGGGGGGTGAACACTCACTATCGGCACGCCGTGGCGTGCCACCGCACGCTCGATCGGTCCAAGCC
>JADMIN010000635.1 GCA_015478575.1 Ktedonobacterales bacterium
TGTCACCATGCCCTACCCTACCACACTCTTCCACCCTTTTCAAACGGCCTCTAAGGCCAGCGTTGCCCTGTTTCATGACAAGACCATCCGCCGCCTCTGGCATGAGGAGCGATGGTTCTTCTCGGTGGTGGATGTCGTGGGGCTGCTCAGCGAGAGCGCCGAGCCACGCCGCTACTGGAGCGACCTCAAGCGCCGCGTGCGGGATGAGGGCTACCGTGAACTGTACGCGAAGTGCGTACAGTTGAAGATGCCGGCGCCGGATGGCAAGCCGCGCGCCACCGACGCCGCCGATGCTCCGACGCTGCTGCGCATCGTGCAGTCCATTCCCTCGCCCGCCGCCGAGCCAGTGAAGCAGTGGCTCGCCAGTGTGGGCACCACGCGGCTGGAGGAGATGGAGTCACCATCGCGGGCGGTGGAGCGGGCACGGGCGCTCTATGCGCGCCAGGGCTATCGCGCGGACTGGATCGAGAAGCGGCTGCAAGGCATGGCCGCGCGCCAGGAATTGACTGAAGAGTGGCGCACGCGCGGCGCGGAGGCGGGCGGCGACTTCGCCCAACTCACCGACCTGCTGGCGAAGGGCACGTTTGGGGTGAGCGAGGACGAGCACAAAGCGCACAAAGGGCTGGAGCGGCGGCACAACCTGCGCGATAGCATGACGACGCTCGAACTGGCGCTGACCACGCTGGCCGAGGCCACCACCACGGCGATCCACCAGGCACATGACAGCCAGGGGTTGCCCGCGCTGCGGCAGGACGTGCGCGAGGCGGGGAACGTGGCCGGCGCCGCGCGTCGTGACATCGAGGCGCGCACTGGCCAGCAGGTCGTCAGCGCCGAGAACTATGTGACGCTCACCGATCAGCGGGTGGCTGACCAGCGAGAGCAGCCGCCTGCCGCCCTGCCAGAGGCCGCGCGGGCGGAGTCAGAGGATGAGGGCTAGCGCGCGGTATCCCACGTGGCCGGTGGAGCGCGCTGGTGCCTCGGTGGCTCGCTCCACGCCCGGAGGATGCGGATGTGGTACGCTCTCAATAGAGGCAGTCGCCAAGAGATATGAATGGCGCGTACATGTCATAACCGCTTACCAGGCAAGCGGGGACGAGGGTATGGAGACGAACACACCGCCAGCGATCATCCGTCGGCCTGACCGGGGCCTCAGCGTCGCGGGCACGCGCATCACCCTTCTACCATTCTCGACTATGTGCATGATGGATGGACCGCCACGGCGATTGGCGAATGGCTAGGCCTGAGGACAGAGCAGGTCACCGTCGCGCTGGACTATATCGCCGCCCATCGCGTGGAAGTTGAAGTGGAGCACCAGCGAATGCTGGCAGCGACAGCGGCCAACCGGGAGTATTGGGAGGCGCGCAACCGCGAGCGCCTCGCCATGATCGCTGCCACACCCCCGTCGCCAGCGAGAACCGCCCTCTATGCCAAGCTCGCCGAACAGCGGGCAAGACGGCTACGCGAGGAAGCGGGCACGTGCCGAGAGGCACAGACGCGGCTCACTGACTCATGATCAGCATCCTCGCGGATCATGATATTGAGGGCCTCGCCGTCCTCCTCTTCCGAACACTCGAGACACAGGGCTGGCTTTCTCTATTGGAAATGAGGCTGGTGCGGTTCAGCGAAATCGGCATACCAGCTACGAGCACAGACCGCGAGGTCTGGCACACGGCCCAAGCATATAGCATGCTCTTGCTAACGGATAATCGAAGCATGTCGGGAGTGGACACGCTTGAAGAAATCATCCGCGGGGAAAGCATCAGCACTTCGCTGCCCGTCCTGACGCTCAGCACAAGCAAGCGCCTGCGGGAACGGTATTATCGCGAGGCTTGCGCTGAGCGGCTCGTTGAGATTGCCCTCGACCTTGAGGCCTATCGAGGCACGGGGCACCTCTTTCTCCCATAAGCGCTGATGGCTAAGGGACTGTCTTGAAAGCCGCCAAAACGTGGTAGACTGGAGGGATGAAAGCA
>JADMIN010000636.1 GCA_015478575.1 Ktedonobacterales bacterium
ACACGGTCTTCGCTGGCCAGCCACTCTATCCGGAGTCTGCCTGACCTACTACCGCCCACGTCGCCTTGCCCACTGGGAGTGGGGCGGCGTGGGCGTGGCCAGTGGCGCGTGCGTCGCATCGCGGGCGCGTCGCATCGCTCGCTCCCATCCCAGCCCTCTCCCCTCCCGCTCCCCATGCCCCTCGGCGTGGCACGCCTTCACGCCGCGCGGCGCCGCGCGATACCCCACGTTTGCCTTGCCGCCGCTCCGCCTCTACCTCCGCAAAGAGGGCTTCCATTCCGCCAGAAAGCGTGTAAACTGAAGCAGGACTCATACGTCCGATGGTAGAGTACAGGTAAAGGACCACTCGTGCCTGACGGGCACTTCTAGCGACCCCACTGGCGACACGAGATGGATGTGGCGCACGATGCGGGACGATGAGTAAGGAGCATGCGATGCGTCTTGAAGAGGCGTCGAAGGGGAGCACACCGACCTCCGCGGCTGAGCGCGAGCGCCAACGAGTGGGCACCAGCGCCCAGCGGAACGCCACAACTTGGCGCTCGCGGCGGGCGGGCGCTTTCTCTTCTGGGCGGCTCGCGCTGATGCGCCTCTCACGCGGCAAGACACTGCTGCTCACGGTGGCGTTAGGGATCTTGGTCGCGGTGGTGCTGATCGGCACAGTGCCTCTGTATGACGCGCTCGTGGCGAACGTGCAACTGCAACGCGCGATCAACACCGGCGGACCCACCGCGCGCAACATCGAGGTTCACCTGGGCAGCCAGATCATTGACGCGCGCCAGCACGCGCAGACCGACCCCGCCGTGCGCGGGCTGGGTCAGCGGTACCTCGCCGGCTTCACCGCGCCCACGCCCACCTACTACGTCGTCGCGGATAATATGCTCGTGTTGGAGGCCGGTGGCGTCACCTATGACCCCTCGCGGATCACCACGCTCCAGCTCCAGCAAGAGGGGTTTGATTACGCCGTCGCGGCCCCGCACATGCGTTTCGACGCCGGTGGCCCACCGCAACCGACGCCCGCTGGCGCATCCCCGCAGGTCATCATCACCAAGCAGATGTCTACGGATTATGGCCTCAAGGTCGGAGAGACCATTGTCACCACACACTATGGTGACCGCAACCTCCACCTCACCCTGAAGATCGTGGGCATCTGGGAGCCGACGAATGTCAGCGATCCCTTCTGGAATGGCCTCAGCTTCGCGACGGTCCAGGCCGAAAACCAACCGCCCACCTATCCGATAGTGTGGAATCTTCCCACGTTCTTCGCCGATCTGCGTCAGTATCATCAGTTGAGTATGTCGGAGCGGTGGATCTACTATACCGAGCCAAACCGCATCAGCACCGCCAACGCACAGGACGTGCTGACCAACATCGGCAGCTTCCGCTCCCGCCTGAGCGGTGATCTGCTGGGTGCGAATGGCGTGACCGATGTCGCGATTGGCGGCTCGCTCGACCGCATCATGACGGATGTGCGGCAGCAACAAAGTCTGCTGGCGTTGCCGTTGTATGTCGTGGCCGCTCAGATCGTGGGCCTAGCGCTGCTCTTTGTAGGAGCGATGGCCGGATTGCTGATCGAAGGCCAGAGCCTGGACATCGCGACGCTGAAGAGTCGTGGCATGAGTGGCACGCAGATTCTCGGCGTCTATATCACGCAGGGAGCGGTGCTCGGCCTGCTCGCCGCGATTGCCGGGCCGTTTCTGGCCGCACTGCTGGGGCTGGCGCTCGTGCAGCAGTTTGTGCCAGGCGCGACGACCTCCATCGCGGGGATTGGCCCGGCGTACTTCAGGCAGATCGCCTCACCACGCGCGGCCGTGCTGCCAGCGGTGGTAGGAGCCTTGCTGGGCGTGGCCGCCATCGCGCTGGCCGCGCTCAACGCCGCGCGGCTCGAAGTGGTGGCCTTCCGCCGCGAGCAAGCCCGCCCAACCCGCCAGCCGCTCTGGCGCCGCTACTACCTTGATATCGCGCTGGCGGTG
>JADMIN010000637.1 GCA_015478575.1 Ktedonobacterales bacterium
GCTCTACACCGATGAAGAGTTGGTCACGATGGGCTATACGCCGCTGCCATCCGAGAAAAAGGCCGAGGTCAGCGCGCTCATTCTCCAGGCGGCGCATACGGCCTACCACACCCTTGATTTGGGCGAGTTCCCTGGATGTCGGGTGGTACTGGATGGGCGCCGGGCGCTCGCGCGCGCGGTGGTCGAGCGGCATGGCATGGCCTACCTCACCCTCGGTGATGGGCACGCGCCCACGCGACAGCCAGTAGGAGTGGTGCGGTGAAAGTTGCCACCGCGGTGGGAGCACGGCCGCAATTCATCAAGCTCGCACCCGTCAGCCGCGCCCTGCGTCAGCGCCATCAGGAAGTGATCATCCATACAGGTCAGCACTACGACGACCGTATGTCGGCCACATTTTTCGCGGAGATGGCCATTCCCACGCCGGACTATCACCTAGGCATCGGCTCTGGCCCACATGGTGCGCAGACTGGGCAGATGCTCGCTGCCATCGAGGAGGTGCTGCTCAAGGAGCGACCGGATGTGGTGGTGGTCTTTGGCGATACCAACTCGACCCTCGCGGCGGCGCTGGCCGCCGCCAAGCTGCATATCCCAGTGGCCCATGTCGAGGCTGGTCTGCGCAGCTTTAACCGTGAGATGCCTGAGGAGATCAATCGAGTGCTCACCGATCACGTCTCCGCCCAGCTCTACTGCCCCACGGAAACTGCCGTCCGACACCTCCAGCGCGAGGGCGTGATACGCGGTGTTGAACAGGTAGGCGACGTGATGTTTGATGTCCTGCTGGAGGCGCAGCCGCGTATTCAGCAGCGAGCGCAGGCGCTCCTGCCGGAGTTTGGTCTCACACCGCGCGGCTACATTCTGGCGACGATCCACCGCCCAGCCAATACTGATGACCCTGAGGCAATGCGTCGCATTGGCCAAGCTTTCAGCGATTTCGGCCTGCCCGTGCTCTTTCCAGTGCATCCGCGCACGCGCAAGCTGCTGGAGCGGTATGGCATCGCCTGGAGTGAGCGGATACGCTTCGTCGAGCCGCTTGGCCACCTGGATCTGCTCGCGCTGGCCTCACAGGCCCACCAAGTGGCGACAGATTCTGGTGGCGTGCAGAAAGAAGCGTTCTTGCTGGCTACGCCCTGCACGACGCTGCGCGAAGAAACGGAGTGGCCAGAGACGCTCGAAGGCGACTGGAATACCCTCACTGGCAGCCGCGACGCGGCGATTTGCAAGGCGCTGGGGCGCCCACGGCCCGCGCAACTGCGCCACAACCCATTTGGTAAGGGGGATGCCGCGTCGCGCATCGCCCAATCGTTGCATGCATGACCAGGGTGCATGCATGACCAGGGTGCATGCATGACCAGGGTGCATGCATGACCAGGGTGCATGCATGACCAAAGGCGTCAAGGAGACGAACAGCCATCGGGACGTGCTATCATCGAGCGAGAATGCGGGCACGTGCGACACACGTACGACCGCGGGATGGTTCTCGGATGGAGGTCGCGCCGTGAAGCCCAATGCCAGGAGCGGGGCGCACAGCGATGAGAGAGGGGGGCGGGATGAAGCGACGGGACCACGAGTGGGATGGGAGAAACGACGACGGCGCGGCGCTCAGGCATCTTCTCGATAAGCGCGTCGTCACGATTGGTGGGGGCACTGGTCCCTTCGCCGTGCTCTCACGGCTCAAGCACTATCCCTGCTCGATCACCGCCATCGTCACGATGGCCGATAGCGGCGGCTCCTCGCGTCGCCTCACCGACGAGTTCGGCCAGTTGCCCTTCGGCGATCTGCGCCAGGCCCTCGTCGCCCTCTCGCGCAAGGGCGCCCTCTGGCGCGATGTCTTCAATTTCCGCTTCCGCCAGGGCGCCACAAGGCGTGACGCGGGCGATAGTGGCTCGCACGCGGAGGCCGCTGGCGCACAGGCGGGAGTGGGAGGGCACAGCCTGGGGAACCTGATCATCTCGGCCTTGCAGG
>JADMIN010000638.1 GCA_015478575.1 Ktedonobacterales bacterium
CTCCAAGACTAACGCCGTCACCAGCCAGCTCGACTATGACATCGGCAAAGACAACGTGCATATCGGCCCCAGCGACTACGTGGCCTGGCTCTCCGACCGCAAGTGGGCGTACATCCGCCTAGAGGGCCGCACCTTCGGCGACGTGCCGCTGAATGTCGAGTTGAAGCTGGAAGTCTGGGACTCGCCCAACAGCGCTGGCGTGGTGATTGACGCCGTACGCTGCGCCAAGCTGGCCAAAGATGCGGGCATCGGCGGCTCGCTGCTCGGCCCATCAGCCTACTTCATGAAGTCACCGCCCATCCAGTATACCGATGAGCAGGCCCGGCTGATGGTCGAGGAGTTCATCGCGGAATACGGCCAAGGCGCGCCAAAGGCCAGGGCCGCCGTCAAGGGCAACGGCCACCAAGCCACCGAGCCAGCGGTCGTCGCGGAACTGCCGAAGGCGGAGTAATCTCATCTCCCTATCTCCTTCCGTAGAAACGGCGGAGGGGATAGGGAGCTTCCTACTTCCAAGGAGCGATACGTGGTCTACCATCTGACACGCTTCACGCAGTGGCTCGCCGGTCGCGTGCCGCGGCCGGTGCGGCTGCGTGTCGCCGGACCGATCACCGTCCTCGTCTATTACGCCTGGGCCGCCAAGCGCCACGTGACCATCGCCAATATGGCCACCATTCTGGGCACCACGCCGAGTGATCCGCACGCGCGCTTCTTGGCGCGCCTCTCCTGGCGCAACTACGGACGCTACCTCTCCGACTTCTTCTACCTGCCCAGTGCCACCCGCGACGAAATCCTCGCGCGCATGCGTGATGAGGCACCCGCCCCCGGCTCCTTCGGGTTGGTGGATCAGGCGCTGGCGCCGGGCAAGGGCGCGTTCCTCGTCTCGCTGCACTTCGGCGCGTGGGATGTGGCGGCCGTCTACGTCGCCAGCCGCCATCCGATGCATATCCTCGTCGAAACGTTCGCCGATCCCCGCATGGATAAGTTGGTGATGGATCAGCGCCAGCAGGTCGGCTTGGGGATTCTGCGCATCGAGAAGACCCCACGGCAGATCCTGCGCACCCTGGCCAGCAACGGCATTGTCGGCGTGGCGGTGGATAAGCCCGTGCCACCGAGCGAGGGCGTCCCCGTGACCTTCTTCGGGCAGACCTGCTATGTGCCAGGGGGCATCGCGGCCCTAGCGCTCAAATCGGGCGCGGCGATTGTGCCTGGCTACTGCCGCTACGACCCTGACTATTCCGAGACGTATTATGTTCACGCGGGGCCGGTCATCTTCCCAGATGCCACGGGCGACAAAGCCGCCGACATCCAACGGCTGACGCAGCGCATGTTCGATGCTCTCGAAGGGGTCGTGCGCCGGTTCCCCGAACAGTGGGAGATGTTCCGCGCCTTCTGGCCAGCGCACGAGCCGTCCGCCGTGCCCGCTGAGCGCGAGATGGCGGCGCGCATGGCCGCGCCGCCAGGCACGACGGCGAGCCTGGAAGCGTGAGACCCTGGAAGCGTGAGGCAGCGGCGATGGTGAAATACTGGCTCTTCCGCGTCGCGTTGGCGGTCGTGCCGCGCATCCCGCTCGTCATCGCGCGCCCGCTGGTGGAGTTGGCCGCGCTGCTCACCTGGGCGCTCGCCGGGCAGACGCGGCGGCGGGCACAGAGCAACCTGCGCCATGTGCCGACGCTGGCGGAGGATGCCCCGCGGCTGCGCTGGGCGGCGCGCGAGGTCTTTCGCCATGCCGCGCTGAACTACCTGGATTTCTTCCGTGGGCCGCGCGTCAGCGAGGCGGAAGTGCGCGCGAAGTGGGTGATCGAAGGCATGGAGCTCTATCACCAGGCGCTCCGCCAGGGCAAAGGCCTGGTGATCCTCGCGGGGCATTTCGGCAACTGGGAATATGGCGTCTCGCGGCTGGGACTGGAAGGCTACAAGATGGTCGTCCCTATGGAGCGCATACGCCCAGAGCCGCTCTTCCAG
>JADMIN010000017.1 GCA_015478575.1 Ktedonobacterales bacterium
CGTCCTCACCGATCCCGCGACCTGCTGTGGCAGCAACTATCTCGTGGATGGTGCCGACCCCGGCGTCTACCCAACGGTGACGCAACTCATTCCAGAGCGCGATGTCGCCTACCATGCCGGCAATCTCGCCTACAACCAGTACTCCATCGGCATCGAGCATGTAGGCTTCACGAACACCCCTGACGGCTTTTATACCCAGGCGATGTATGAAGCCTCCGCGCGACTCGTCGCCTATCTGAGCCTGAAGTATCGCATTCCGCTCGACCGCGCGCACATTCTCGGCCACAGCAACGTCCCCGGCCCAACGACCGATACCGTCAGCCACCAGCACTGGGATCCTGGCTCCTACTGGGATTGGCCATACTACATGGCGCTGGTGCGCGCGGACGCCGCGCAACTTGCCACTGGCGCCGCCGCGCTCCCCGCGCCCAGTGTGCCCGCGCGGTACCAGGCCACGCGCCAGGCCATCCGCACCGTCACGGTCAACGCCACCCATGCCGCCGCCAGCGACGTGCCAACCTGGGAGCAGAGGGCGTATCTGGAGTACACTCCCATCTATGCCGACGACAACGGCAAGCCCTCGACCCTGCTCGTGCGCGGCGCCTCGGATCCCACCACCGCCGTGGATGAGCAACACTACGACACGCGCGACTTTTCCTGCGACACTATTCCCGAACACCCGGTGGGCACCTTCTCCGATCCCCTCAACACCAACTTCGATCTGCGCGCCAAGGCCGATGACGGCGAGGCGTTCGCCCTGCTAGGGACGTCTACCGCCCCTGACGGTACCCGCTGGGACAAGATCAACTTCAATGGCACGGCGGGTTGGATGCGCGACGCCCAGACGAGCGATGGCTGGGGCCTTATCGTTACCTTTGGCACCAACACGGCCATCTATGGCAACCTCGATGGCTTCCCTATCTGTGCGGATAGCGCCAACGGCTTCTCGCGCGTCGGCCAATCCTATGTGGCACAGGAGGTCGAGACCGGCAACGGCGGCGCGACGTGGTACGCCATCTACTACAACCATCACGTGGCCTGGCTGCCAGCGAGCGAGGTCACGGTACGGTGAGCGCGCGACTTCGTGCGGGCCAGCGCGTCCCACCGAATACATGCCAGCGGCGGCACTACCGTTCTAAGAGCGTGTTTTGCGATGCATGGAGGTAACATAGCCTGGTATGTGACTGACGCCGCGGATGGGGCGCAGGCTCAGACTCGCCGCGGTGCATCCGGAGAGCCACGGGAGTGGCGATATCACATCCTCAGTCCCGCCAGATATCTGACAGTGCTACGCATGCGGGGTAACATATAGTGCTCATCAGTGGGGCCTGGGCAGATGCCTCAGAAGCATCGTATGCGATAGGCCGGCATCGGGGCTGGTCGCAGTGCGGAGGACACAGTTCACGCATCTTCCAAAGGCCACGAGTATCAAGGCGACGAGAAGAGAGGAGGCGCGGATCGTGAAGAACTATGAGCCAATGATGAGCTTTGATGAGGAAGTCGCCGAGGTCTACGACGAGATGGACCGCCGCGAGGACACCATGGACACGGTCGCGTTCCTAGAGCCGTTGGCGGGTGGAGGGACGGCGTTGGAGTTGGCAATCGGCACCGGACGGGTCGCGCTGCCGCTCGCCGCGCGGGGCATCCGCGTCGACGGCATCGACCTCTCCCCCGCGATGGTGGCCAAGCTACGCGCCAAGCCGGGGGGCGACCAGCTCACAGTGACAATGGGCGACTTCGCCGAAGTGCCAGTGCAGGGCACCTACCGCTTGATCTACCTGGTATACAACACCCTCTTCAACCTGCTGACGCAAGACGACCAGGTGCGCTGCTTCGAGAACGTCGCCACCCATCTCACCGATGATGGCGTGTTTGTCATAGAGGCATACGTGCCGTATGTGACTCGCTTGCGCGGCAACCAACACGTGGATGCGGAGGCCATCGAAGCCGACCAGGTCACGCTCGATGTGGGCCGCCTCGACCCCGTGAAGCAGATGTACTACGAGAGCCATGTCGTCCTGTCCCACAAGGGCGTGCGCCTGTTCCCGATCGTCCAGCGCTACGCCTGGCCGAGCGAGTTGGATCTGATGGCGCGCATCGCCGGGTTGCGCCTGAAGGAGCGGTGGGGCGGCTGGCACCGCGAGCCGTTTATACCCACCAGCACGTCGCATGTATCCGTCTACGGCCGCTGAGTCCCGGTTTGACAGCGGCTGGTTTGGCACCGTGTAGCCGTGAGCTGGGAGGGAGGCGTCTACGATTGTGGATAGGGTTCGGCTCGCGAGGTCACAGGACTGGCCAGCCGGCGCTACTTGGCGTCCACACACACCCGGTGATCTCCCCGCGACCGGTCGTCGCGTCCACCCGCGACGTCTCACAAACGCGGCACGACGCGGGCACGCTGGGCGCTACCTGGCACGGGTCTCGTGCAGAACGCTCTACGGTGTGTTATGTGCGTCGCTTTGACGAAGGATCTCGTCAACGACGCGCGCGAGCGGTGCGGTGGCGTCGATTATGATGCCGTTGTTCGGGATGTCTTCTTTCGTGTGATGCGATCGCGCAATGAGTTCCCGTTCCGCTGGTGTTCCGCCCCAATCAGTTGGGTCCAGTGCCACTCGCTCGTCAATCCGCCGGTTCAAGGTGTCCAGGTCGACCTCGAGGACAAAAACGCCGTCAAACAGATCGATGAACTTTGCAAAATTCCTCGAACCACCGCAGAAGAAGGTGACCGCCTCATCTTGATTGGCGACTAAGGCTCTTACTTTCTCTACATCCCAAATGTGGTGGGCGGAAATGTCGTGCGCCTGCGTGAAGGTAGCCGCCGGTTTACTGAAGGTAGCCGTCGGTGTACCCGTTTCCGGATCGCCTCGATACGCCAGTTCACGGTCACCATGAATGGCCTGGTAGCCGCGCCGCCGCAATTCTGTGCAGACCGCCGTTTTGCCGGTGCCGGAACCACCTTGAATCAGATAATTTCTCCTGCCCATGGCTCGATGATACCCCTTTCGCATGGGATGTTGTACTTGGGCTGATTCAAGCCCTGGATGCGCCAGGCTCGGCCTATGGCCAAATGACTACGACCGAGACGAAAGTGGTAGTACTGATGCACGGTGTTCAGTGTATCCATGGTACTCATCCTTCTCATCGTCGTCTCGTTATGCGTCCAAGCATACCTAATAGCCATGCGGCGGTGTCTGCGGATTTCTTACAAACTTTTTAGCGCGTCATGAGGTTCGCCCTCCCAGGCGGGCCACGAGCAAGCGAATCATGGCCAGTTCGATTCGCGTCTCACTGGTTTGGACCTTGCGCTCGTAATCCTTGGCCATGCGGCGATTGCGTGACAACCAGGCGAAACAACATTCGACGATCCATCGGCGTGGTTGCACTTGGAAGCCTCGCGTGCCGGGCTTGCGCTCGACGATCTCGAGTCCCGACCACCATACCGCTTGCACCAATCGGCTAACTCCTTGCCGCGGTAGGCCGCGTCAGCCCACATCTTCTTCAGCCGGGGCACGAGCGGGGCAAGTTCAGCGAGGAGTTTGTGTGCGCCTGCTGAGTCGGACAGGTCGGCCGGAGTCACGTACACCGCGATGGGCAGCCAAGCGTATCGACCAGCAGATGCCACTTGGTCCTTTGAGGCATTTGTGGCCGTCGTAGCCGCTGATTTGGCCGACTTCTCGACGGTCTTGACGCTCTGCGCGTCCATGATGTCAGCGCTGGGCTGGGCGTCTCGGCCCACCCGCTCGCGCTCGGCAGCGTGCGGATCACGATACAGGCGCGACCAGACCCCCTGCCGGCGCCAGCGGCGAACATGGTAGAAGACCATCTGCCAGGGCGGAAAGTTGACGGGCAGATAGCGCCACGGGCACCCGGTCCGCGATACATAGAAAATAGCGTCGAGGATGCGGCGCAGCGGGTGGGTACGGGGTCTTCCTCGTTGTGGCAAAGGAGGGAAATAGCGTTGCACGCACGCCCATTCGGCGTCAGTGAGGTCGCTCGGATATGTCATGTTCATGCACGACGGCCTACCAAGCTATGTCACCTCGCGGTATGGAAAAGCACGCTCTAAGCCGTCTGGCGCGGCCGGCGCCGCCGCGAAATCAAGCATGCGGAGAAAGCCACGACATAGCCGCTCACCGTCAGCCAGAATCCCGCCTGATAGGACATGGTATACGGCGGAGCATGAACCCCCCAGACAGTGCTCATTAATCCAGCCAGCAGGATGGCGAAGATGCCGCCAATGGCGCATGCGGCGACCACCAGATCTAGCGGGGGGCGGTTCGCGCCGCCATGCCTGGCAATGCTCAGCCCGGCACCGGCGAGGCTGAGAATGGGAAGTACCAGCGCCAGCGGGAGGCAGAAAATAGTGATTGACAGATAGTCGAGGGGCCGCGCCGAAACCGCTGGGAACGGCGAGCGCGGTATGCCAGACGTAACAGCGCGCGGCGTGCGCAAGACCCAAGGCAAGAAAAAGCCGATGGTGAGGAGTACCGCCGCTCCGAGCATGAGCATGGCACCAAGGCGCGTGCGCTCGGGCGAGAACGCGGGAGGTGCTCCTGGGGGAAGTTGAGCGGCAAGCGGCTCATCTGGCGGATTCATAGGCCCCTTTCGATGTGGCGTGGGAGCGCGTCCCTGCTGATCTCTACTACGTCGAAGTCACGACTGGTCTCACGCCCATCTACTCCCCCCATCCCGTCATCCGCCACCCTTCGAGACATAGCTCCACGAGGCGGGGAGGGCGATGGCGCGCGAGCCTCGCGCCTAGCCCAAGCAGGCCATGTCCACACCGGATTCCCAGCCTCAGCGCGTCAGAATGGTATGCTGGCAGGGGACGCCATGTCGCGATTCCCGCTGAACGTTCGTTCGTGGTTGGAGGGGCGCCGCGCAGTGTATTTAAAACGGCTCGAGTTGCACGGTTTCAAGAGCTTCGCCCCACGCACCGTGCTCGAATTCAGCCCTGGCATTACCGCCATCGTCGGCCCAAACGGCTCAGGCAAATCCAACGTCGCGGATGGCATTCGCTGGGTGCTCGGCGAGCAGAGTATGCGACAGCTCCGCGGCAAGAAGAGCGACGATGTGATCTTCGTCGGCGGCCAGGGGCGCGCGGCCACGCAAATGGCCGAGGTTGGCCTCGTCCTCGATAACAGCGCCTCCTGGCTCCCTTCCGAGTTCGCGGAGGTCACCGCCGCCCGCCGCGCCTTTCGCAATGGCGAGAGTGAATATCTCATCAACGGTCAGCGTGTACGCCTCAAGGATGTCCTCCTGCTGCTGGCGCAGGCACGTATCGGCCACGATTCCTACACGGTCATCGGCCAGGGCATGGTGGACCAGGCCCTCAGCGCACGGGCCGACGAGCGCCGCGCCCTCTTCGAGGATGCCGCCGGCATCCGCCAGTTCCAGACACAGCGCAACGACGCGGAACAGAAACTGAACCTCACCCAGGGGAATCTCTCCCGCCTGCGCGATATTCTCGGTGAGATCGAGCCACGACTGGCCCCGCTCGCCGAGCAGGCCCGGCGCGCCCGCGAATTCTCCAGCACCCATGCCGATCTGGGCGCGCTCCTCCGCCTCTGGTATCGCCGCCAGTGGCGGGAGGCCTATGCCACCGCCGAGCGGACCGACCAGGCGGAACGCACCGATGCGGAGCACATCCAGCGGATACAAGCAACCATCGCTGCTCAGGAGGCGCACGCCCAGGAACTGCGTCACGAGCGCGCGGCCGTGCTGGAAGCGATCACCGGGCTGCGGCGCGAGCGCGGCGAAGCCAGTGGCCAGCTCCAAACGACCGAACGCGATCTGGCGGTGGCCCGCGAGCGTCTCGCCAGCCTCGACCGGCAGCGGACCGAACTCGTGGGCGAACAGGAGCAGCAGGAAGAGGCCATCGCGCGCGCTGAGGCCCAACTGGAAGCCCTTGAAGATCAGCGGGCCGAAGCCGAGGAACAGGTGACGGAGAAGGCGACCGCCCTGGAAGCGCTGGAACGCGCGCAGCATATCGCTCGCCAAGCGCAGGAACGCGAGGAGGCGCGGCTCCGCGCCACCCAGCGCGAGGTGATTCAGGTGCAGGCACGCCTGGGCGCCGCCCAGACGGAGCTGGGGCGGCTGCAGCGACAGCTCGGCGAGCGCAACCGCGCCCTCGCCGCCCGCCGCGATGTGGCTTCCCAGGCGCGGCAAAAGCTCGACGTAGCGGAAAGCCAGCTTGCCGAGCGTCGCCACACCTTCGAGGCCGCGCGCACTGAGGTCGAGACGCTGGTAACACGGCGTGAGCAGCTCACCCACGAGATCGGCGCTGGCCAGACCGAGATCGAGCGATTACGTGCCGCCGTCGCCGACACCGAGCGCGAGCGGCGGTCCATCGCCGACCGCCTCGCACTGCTGGAAGAATGGCGCCGCACGCTCGAAGGATTGAGCGCGGGTGCGCGAGCGTTGCTCCAAGCGCCCGCCGAGAATCGTCCCCTCATGCTCGGCATTGTCGCGCAACTCGTGAGCACACCCTCTGGCACCGAGGCGGCCATCGAGGCGGCACTCGGTCCCCTGCTGCATGCGGTGCTCGTCAGCTCGCGCGACGACGCTCAACAGGCCGCCCAGTGGCTGCGTGCGCGCGGAGCGGGCCACGCGATCTTCCTCTGGGCCGAGAGTGCTACGGACACCGCGAATGTCGCCGAAGCCAACGCGGCGCTGCCACCCGCTGACGGCGTGGACTACCTCGGTTACGCGCGCGATCTCATCCACTGCCCCGTGGAGGGGCATGCCGCGCTCGCGCGTGTACTTGGTGCGACCTATATTGTGCGTGATACCGAGGTAGCCCAGCGTCACTGGGCGACCACTCCTCCGCCAGCCCCCATCGTCACGCTCGATGGCAGCGTGCTGCACCCCCACGGCTGGCTGCGCGGCGGAGGTGGCACGGCGCCCAGTGGCGATGGCCACGATGCTAGTTTCCTCGCGCGCGAGCGGGAGCTACGCCAGTTGCCCGCTGAGATCGAGCGCCTCACCGCCCAGATCAGCGAATCACGCACGCGCCTCGAACGCGCAAGCGCCCTCCAAGTCGAGCGCAAAGCGCACGATGAGCGGTTGCGCAAGGATGCCCAGCGCGCCGAGACGCACGCGCAAGAGGTCGCTCGCATCGTGACCACGCTCCAGCGCGAACGGGAGCGCGCCACTGGCGAACTGAACCTGAGTGACGCGATGGCCGAGCAACTGGCCGCGGAAGTGGCGGGCATCGAGCAGGAGGTGGCCGCGACCACCGCCCGCGCCGCGGAGCAGGAACGCGCCCAGCAGGAAGCGACAGAGCGCGTGGAGGACATCCAGATGGGAATGGAGGAGTTGCTCGAACAGAACCGCGCCCAGCAGGAAGACCTCACACGCGAACGCACCGCCATCGCCGTGCGGCGGCAGGAGATCAAAGCCCTCACACAACGGATCGAGCACCTCCACGGGCAAGTCCGCGAGTTGCGACTGCAATTGGGGCGCCGTGACGAGCGCCTGCAAGCGCTCGCACTTCAGCGCGAGCAACTGACCGAGCTGACCACCACGCAAACTGACAGCCTCACCCACCTACGTGAGCGTGCCCACCACTTGGGAGAGCAACTGCGCGAGCGCGACACCCACCAGACTACCCTGGAGCGCCGTATCACCGACATCGAGCGCGGGCAGAACACCGAGCGCCAGGATCTGGCGCGTCTGGAGGTCGAATACCGTCGGAGCATGGTCGAGGCACAGCGCGCACGCGACGCTATTTTGGCGCTGGTCGGCCAGATCCGCGAGGAGTTGAGCGGTGACACGGAGAGTGATCCCCGTCAGTTGCTCGCTGGCGACGATGGCGATACTGAGGAAGAGGAGGCTCGCGCGGCAGACCTCACGCCCGATGCACTGACGAAGATGCGCCGCCAGATAGACACCCTGCGCTCGCGCCTCAAGCACCTGGGCGGCTACGATCCCGACGCGCCGCAGGCATACGAGGAGATCAAGACCCGCTATGACTTCCTCACCAGCCAGGTACATGACATGGAACAGGCCTCGGCTAACCTCCGTGCGATCATCACTGAGCTTGATAGCACCATGCGCCGCCAGTTCGAGGAGACCTTCCGCGCGGTCAACGAGCGATTCCAGCGCCATTTCACCACCCTCTTCTCCGGCGGCGCCGCACGCCTGGAGCTGACCGCGCCGCGTCGTGCGCAGGCCGACGATGAGGAGGGCGACATGGTCGCCGAGCCAGGCCTGCCGCGCAAAGTCAACCTTGGTGGCGTCGAGATCTATGTCCAGATTCCTGGCAAGAAGGTGCAGGATCTCTCGCTGCTCTCCGGCGGCGAGCGCGCGATGGTCTCGGTCGCGCTGCTCTTCTCCCTGCTCGAGACGAATCCACCGCCGTTCTGTCTGCTCGATGAGGTGGATGCCGCGCTCGATGAGGCCAACGTGGTGCGTTTCTGTGAGATACTGCGAGTGCTGGCGGAGCAGACCCAATTCATCGTGATTACACACAACCGCGTCACGATGACCCACGCGAACGCCATTTATGGGATCTCCATGGGCGCCGATAGCGTCTCGCGCGTGCTCTCGATGCGCCTGGAAGATACCGCCCTGGGGCGCGCGGCGCCCCCACGGGCACAGCCGCGAGCGAAGGTCGCCGCCAGCACGGAGCCAGCGCGGGGATGACCCAGCGATGCGGTGAGCATGGTGGATGAGAAGAGGTGGGGAGATGGGTGGTGCCACTCGTGGCCCAATCTGGTGGCATACGCTGCTGCTCAGCGTCACCGCGAGCGCCGTGCTGCTCGCCAGCGCGGCAGGCGCCGCACCGACCGCGCGGCTGCGCGTGTCAGCGCTTCAGCCCCTCCGCTCCGCCGCCGCGCTGACGGCCTACACCCAGGACCCATGCGCTCCCGTCTATGCCCAGCCAAGCGCCAGTTCACTCCTCCTCACGCAACTGCCCGGCGGCGCTGATGTCACCGCCGCTGGCGAGCTATCCAGCGGCGGCGTGAGCTGGACCAAAGTTGGCATCTGGAGTGGCGTTGAAGGCTACATGCTCTCCACCGCGCTCGGTAGTCGGCCACCCGCCAGTGCCGGACTCGCTCCCTGCGACTATCCGGGCCTGCCTCCCGCGGATGGTGTCTCCCTGCCGACGACCCGCGGCCCCTGGCCGCTCCAGGCCACCGCCACCATCGCCGCCCCTACGACTCTCTACTTCCGGGCAGACGACACCAGCCTACCACTCCAAGGGTTGGGACCAGGGACGGTCGTCACGATCACCGCCTGGGCCAGCGATGACGCTGGGCGTCCGTGGTATCAGGTGATGACCGCGCAAGGTGGCAGCGGCTGGCTCTGGGCGGCGGCGGCCCGTATTGACGCGCCCAATCCGGCCACCCAACAGGTCCAGGGCAAGCCCATCTGGGCCAGAGTCGCCGGGAAAGGCATGTGGTTCACCAACTACCTGCCACACCACGCCGATATGGGCGCCTTGATGCGGGCCGCTAAGCTCGCTGGCATCACCCACGTGTATGCCGAGGTCGCCATCTCCACGTATGGCTTCTACGGCCAGAACTCGCTGGATCGCCTGCTGCCCGCCGCGCACGCCGCCGGCATCAGCGTTATCGCCTGGGTCTATCCCTATCTGCGCGATGTCTCCGCCGATGTGCGCCTGACGACCTGGGTCGCTAGCTACCGGACGCCTTCCGGCGACCGCCCTGATGGCATCGCCACCGACGTTGAGGAGACTATGGACAGCGGCAGCGTCTATGCCTATGGGCAGCTCTTGCGCGCGCTTCTTGGGCCGGATGAACTGCTCGTAGACGCCGCTTATCATCCCTTTGCCCGTGCGGGGTATCCCTACAGCAGCATCGCCGCGAGTTGGAATGTGCTGGCCCCGATGGACTACTGGCATAGCCGCCAAGGCCGCACCTATGGCGACAACGAGGTGACGCGCTTCGTCACAACCTCGATCCAGACCGTGCGCGCCGCGATGGGCGCCGCTGGTGCCACCATGCCGTTGCCTATCGAGGAGCTTGGCCAGACCTATGATATGTACTCGAACGATGGCACTGGCGCCTACGATGCCCCCACGGGCGCTGAGATCACCGCCGACATGCGGGCCGCGCGCGACAGCGGCGCCATCGGCGTCTCTTGGTTCGAGTGGCAGACCGCTACCCGCGCGGAATGGGACGCCATCACCGCGTTCACATGGTAACGCCTTCTCTTTGCCGTGGAGTAAGGGGGGCGTGCGGTGTGCGGTTTCAGCCGCTCCTTGACATGGCCATGTCCGTGCGATAAAATACGGCTGCGAGTCCGCTCCACGGTTCGCATGCTCATGTGCCCGTAGCTCAGTGGATAGAGCGTTGGCCTGCGGAGCCAAAGGCCGGAGGTTCGAGTCCTCTCGGGCACGCCACAGCCCTGCCAGTATTGGCAGGGCTGCTTTTTTGGCCGGGCGAGCACCGCGCTGGTGGTTATTCCACCGTCACGGATTTCGCTAGATTCCGCGGTTGGTCTACATTGCACCCGCGCGCCAGCGCGACATGGTAGGAGATCAACTGCAACGGCACAATCGCCAGGATAGGCGCGAGGATCTCCGGCGCGGCGGGCACATAGAACACCTCGTCAGCGTGGCGCTGGATGCCTCCGTCGCCCTCGGTCGCGATGGCGATCACGTGCGCGTCGCGCGCGCGCACTTCCTGGATATTGCTGATGACCTTCTCGTACGTGTGGCCCGTGGTGGCGTCAGCGATCAGCGGGACGGTCGGATCGAGCAAAGCGATGGGACCATGCTTTAGCTCGCCCGCGGGATACGCTTCGGCATGCACATAGGAGATTTCTTTGAGCTTGAGCGCACCCTCCAGCGCCAGAGGAAAGCCAGGGCCACGCCCGATGAACATACAACTGTGGCACCCCGCCAGGCGCGCCGCCACGCGCCCGATCGCGCCGTCTGGGCCTTCCGCCGCGGTCATCGTCTCCAGCACACGTTCCATCTGGCCTGGCAGTGTCTGGAGCGCCGCGAGCATCTGACGCTCCTCGACCTCAACCAATTGACCGCTATGGCGACCGAGCCAGAGGCCAGCCAGATAGAGGACCGTGGTCATCGTCACGAAGGTCTTGGTCGCGGTGACGCTGATCTCTGGCCCCGCCTGGAGGTAGAGCACGGCATCCGCGACGCGGGTGATGGCGCTCCCCACCACATTCGTGACGGCAACGACTGGCGCGCCCATCTCACGGGCCAGCCGCGTCGCCGCCAGCGTATCCGCCGTCTCACCGGATTGTGTGACGGCGATGCAGAGCGTATCCGGCCCGACGATAGGGTCAGCATAGCGGTATTCTGACGCGATAGAGACTTCAACGGGCAGCCGCGCCCATCGCTCCATCGCGTATTTCGCGAGCAGGGCGGCATGGATGGACGTGCCGCAGCCAAGCAGAACGGCGCGACGCATCTTGTCGAGCGCACCGGTGGCCGCCAGCTTATCCAGCGCTTCGAGACGTAGCGCCAGCCCATCAGGCCGCTCGACCACACGACCGAGCAGCGCGCGGCGTAGCGCCTGGGGCTGCTCATGGATCTCTTTGACGAAAAAGTGGGGATAACCACCCTTCTCCGCGGCCTCAGCATCCCAATCTACCTGTATCGGCGCGCGCGCGATGGCGGCACCGTTGAGGTCGGTGAGCGTGACAGAGGTAGGCGTGACATCCGCGACCTCACCCTCTTCGAGGATGATGATGCTGCGCGTATGTTTTAGAATGGCGGGAATGTCGGAGGCAAGAAAGTTCTCGCCGTCACCCAGGCCGATGATCAGCGGGCCATTCAGGCGCGCGCCAACGATGTGGCCAGGATGCGCGCGGCTGACGACGGCGATGGCGTACGAGCCGGTGACGCGCTGAAGCGCCAGCCGCGCCGCCTCCGCCAGACTCGCGGTCGTGGGAAGGAGGTCCTCGAGGAGATGCGCGAGAATCTCCGTATCGGTCTCAGAGCGAAAGGTATGCCCTTTCGCTTGCAGTTCGTCGCGCAACTCAGCGTAGTTCTCGATGATGCCGTTATGCACCACCGTAATGTCGCCGTGGCAATCCGTATGGGGATGGGCATTGTCGTCGCTAGGCCGCCCGTGCGTCGCCCAGCGCGTGTGGCCAATACCCACGCTGCCCTCAGGCTCGATCGTGCCGACAGCGGTGCGCAAGTTGTGGAGCTTGCCTGTTGCCTTCTTCACCTGAAGCTCGCCCGCGCCTGAGAGCACAGCGATGCCAGCGGAGTCATAGCCACGATATTCTAGGCGCCGGAGGCCCTCCAGCAGAATCGGTGTCGCGCTCTTCGTGCCAACATAGCCAACAATACCACACATGCGTGTGTCTTCCTCTCGAAGATCCGCCACTGGCCACGTCTTCTCCCGACGGTCGCCCGCCGGCTTTCCCCGCGACCTTGGTAGGGCGATGGCGTTGCCCGCCCTGAGGGCTCCCCGCTGATGCTCCGAACGGCCCTCACCTCGTCAACTGGATCCCTCCACGATCCAGCCCCTGCGCTACTCATTCGCGACAATAGCTAGGCATGCCACGCGCCTCGCGGCTCGCTGTGCGGCGCGCGCTCACCGTGTGTAACGCGCGGCAGGCGCACAGGGAACTGTACCACCAAAATAGGCCCGCCGCGAGGAACGTCACTATCCGCTCCGGCGGAAGAGCGCCACGGGCCTCCTCTCACGCGCAACGATGGAGCGGCGCGATGCGGCGGCCCAGGAGGAGAGGCGCGTCGCGCGACACCCATCGGTTAGTCGGGCTTCTCCGCCAGCACGAGCCGCGCGAGCCAGAAGGGGCCGCGCACGCACTCCTCATGCCCAACCAGACCAACCGCGGCCAGTGGTAGCGCTGCCCCCACCCCGTTGGCACAGTTCGCCGCGCCGCGCCGCCCATAGACCAGTCGTTGCAGCCCCACCAGCGGGAGCACCAGCGGATGCGTCGGCAGCAGCTCCGCGCCTAGCACGACGATGAAGCGCCCACCTGGGCGCAGCACGCGCGCGATCTCCCCTAGCGCCATCAGATCGGTGATGTAGTCCGTCGGAAAGGTGCTCACCACGTCGTCAAAGGCGGCGGTGGCAAAGGGGAGGTGTCGTACGTCAGCTCGCTGGATGCGCGCCGCGGTGAGGGGGTGGCCGCGCCGCCGCAACCGGCGCCGCGCCGCGGCGACCATGGGGGGCGATCGGTCAATCGCCGCGCAGGCATATCCCGCCGCCACCAGATCCGCCAGCAACGTGCCCGTCCCGCAGCCGACCTCCAGCACGTCGTGACGGGCCAGCCGAGGCAACACGAGCCGCTGCCAGCGGCGCCACTGGCCGGCAAAGGGAATCGTGCTCGCCAGCCAGTAGAGCACGCGGTTACGGTAGAGCAGCCCGAAGAGCGCCGCCAGCGCGCGGCTCCGCACGTCGCGGGCGCGCGGCTCCGTCACCAACGCCATCCCTCCAGCGGACACGTGGTCTCAAACATGCCGGGGTCGCTGGCATGCGGGCCGCGGTATGCGGAACGACACGCCTTATGAACGACACGCCTTATGCAGGGGGCCACGGCGACAACAGCGTATGGACAACAGCGTATGGAGGAAAGCCGCATACCTTCCTCCATCCGATAGCCAGCGCCAGCATGGAGCTAGCATACTAGGAGTTATCTTGCCTGATCCTTCGCTAGCGCGTTGCTGGTGATTGCTCGCTCGACGTGAGGATCTCATCCACTAGGCCGTAGGTAACGGCGTCCTGCGCGGACATGAAATAATTGCGGTCCGCGTCCTTCTTGATCCGTTCCATCGGCTGGCCGGTGTGCTTCGCGAGAATCTGATAGAGCGACTCGCGCATGCGCAGAATCTCGCGCGCGGTAATCTCGATGTCAGCGGCTTGGCCGCCGACGCCTTCCATCAATGGCTGGTGGATGAGGATGGTCGCGTTGGGCAGCGCGTAGCGCTTGCCCTTCGTGCCGCCGGCCAGCAGTACCGCACCCATGCTCATCGCCATACCCATGCACAC
>JADMIN010000639.1 GCA_015478575.1 Ktedonobacterales bacterium
CTCGTGCCGCTGCCACTCGCTGCTGCCGCGCTGCCACCGGCGGGGGCGGGCGCGCTCGTCGCTGTGGTGATGATGACCCGCGCGCCGCCCGTGCTCGTCGCGGCGGGCGTGCTGGTCGCGCTTGGGCCACCACAGGCCGCGAGGATGGCGCCGCCCGCGCCCGCTGCGGTCATGCCGAGCAGCCGCCGCCGCGTGTATCGCGTCGCTGTCACTGCGCGGGCGAGTCCCTCTGTCGCTACCGTCTGCTGGTCCATCCGGTTGTTCCTTCCTGTAGATGTACTATGCCGAAATTCCCTTGCGAACGCAAGTGCCTTCAACGGTTCTATCGTGCGTGGTTACTCGGTTGCGCCAAAGGTGCGCGAGATGTGCATGGCGAACTGCATGACGAGCCGGACCGCATGCGCGAACTCATCTGCCGGGACGGAGACGGGCACACTGGAAAGACTGATCGCCGCGATTGTCTGGCCCGATTCGTCCCGCACCGGCGCGGCGATGCACCGCCGGTCAATTGCGAACTCCTCATCGTCAATCGCGTATCCCTGCGCGCGTACCTGCGCGAGTTCGCTGAGAAGCGCGTCCATCGTCGTGATTGTGTGCGATGTGAGCGGCTCCATGGGCCGGTCTGTATAGCGCGCGCTGACCTCCTCCTCCGGTAATGCGGCGAGCAGAATCTTTCCGACAGCGGTGCTATGCGGCGCGTTGCGCGTGCCGGTAATCGCGTAGACGCGCAACTCCTTCGCGGCGGGTACGCGGGCAAGATACAGGACGTCTCCTTCGTAGAGCACCGCGACATTCGCGTTGTAGTGGGAACTGTCCGCAAGCATTTCAAGGAAGGGAAGCGACTGCCGCCGGAGGTCGGACTGGCTGATCGCGACGCTCGCCAGGGCAATCGGCGCGAGGCCGAGCGTGTAATGGCCATTGCCGCTGCTCCGGCGCACGTACCCATATTCTTCGAGTACCGAGAGCAGGCGCGACACGGTACTCGGCGCGAGCGCCAGTTGGCGGCTCAGTTCGCTCAGCGTGTGCGACGGGTGCGCCTCGCTGAAGCAGGTGAGCAGCCGCAATGCCCGGCCAATGGATTGCCCCGGCGCTACCTGTGCAGTCGCGCGTGCCAGTTGCACCATCCGCCCTTCCCGTCTCTGAAAGCGCCGGTAGGAAAGCCAAAGCAAGCTTCCAGCGCGGAAAAAAAGCCCCCGAAATGTCCGTGACGCTCTTTTCCACAGAGCGGAAACTGACCGCGTAATGTGAGAAAGGTTTTCTGATTATGAATGGAGGATACCAGCCAGTGGTAGCAATGTCAAGCAAGAGCGGCCTTACATCCAGGGCAGCTGCAAAGTCAGGCAGCGGTCAGGCAGTGGCCGGTATGATCGGGAAACGCCGCGTAGATGCGGCGTCGCCGCCGCGTGCGCGTGCGGCGCGGGGCGCGGGGCGCGGGGAGGGGGAGGAAGCGGGCCGAGCGCGCGGTCGGGCTGACGCGGAAGGGAATGCGGGGCAGGACAACGGTGCGGGCGGAGCGGGCGGACGGCATGCCAGCACCTTTCCTGCTCTGGCGATGGCGCAACACCGCCACCCTGTGCAGCAAGGGGGGTCGTGTCACTCACGGACCGCACTCCCACTTTGCAACCGCCCTGAAGATTCGCCAGACATCCGTGCATACCTGCGGACATACAGTGCGAGAAGGTGGTGGCGGCAAGCGGGACGCTCACCTCTACCGGAAAAACCGCGTGATGCACGGATGCCAGAAGTTCATGGTTCGCGGTTCGGGGTTCATGGTTCGAGGAACGCCACCCCGAACCGCGAACGCCTCAATGCTAAGTAGGTAGGCAAAGGGAAGAGGGTGGTGAGAACCGCAGAGGACTTGAACCGGTAAACGACGCCGACATCGTCCTCGGCGCGCACGCAGCAGATGCAGTCATCCGTCGCCTGCCCGCCGCCAGATTGTGCTG
>JADMIN010000640.1 GCA_015478575.1 Ktedonobacterales bacterium
CCCTGCCAGCGCGCGCGCTCCGCCGGCACGAAGATATCGCCGACCAGCGTGAAGATCAGCGCCATCAGCGCGCCCGCGCCCAGCCCCTGTATCCCGCGGAAGATGATCAACTGGTTCATCGTCTGGGCCGCGCCAGAGAGCGCTGAGCCGATGAGGAAGATCACGATGCCCGCGACGAGGAACCACTTGCGCCCAAACTGGTCGGAGAGCTTGCCGACGATGGGAATCATCGTCGTCGAGGCCAGCAGGTACGCGGTCACGACCCAGGTGTAGCGGTCGAAGCCGCGCAGATCGCCGATGATCGTCGGCAGCGCCGTGCCGACAATCGTCTGATCCAGTGCGGAGAGCAGCAGCGAGAGCATCAGGCCCGCCAGCACACTCGCCAGCGCCCAGCCACGCAACCGCACGCCGCCCAGTTCTCTTGGCAGATCGGTTGGTTCCTCAGTAGATATCGGTGCGGCTTCCATGATCATCCTCTCATCGTCCTGCGTGTCCCGTGTCGTTCCGCGCGTCCTACGCTTCATCATCTTTAGCGGTCAGCGTGCCGTGGCCCCGCCCCTACGTGAAGAGCGCGTCCTCCCCACGTGCTCATGGCGCTCCGTGCCCATCGCCTGTCCTAGTTCGTCACTCGTTCGTGTTCGTCACTCGTTCGTGTTCGTCACTCGTTCGTGTTCGTCACTCGTCCGCGCTGGCCACGCGCACTAACGCTCGCAGGCCCCGCGCCAGCGCCGCCAGATCATCCTCTTCAAGTGCGTCAATCCACTCATGCAGCCGGCGGATGTGGCCGAAGAGCCGCTCGGTCAATTCCTCGGCGCGCGGCGTGAGCCGCGCCAGGGCGCGACGCCGGTCGGTGGGATCCTCGGTGCGCTCGACGAGGCCAGCGCGCACCAGCCGCTCGACCAGATGGCTAGCGGTAGGCAGGCCCACGCTCAGGCGCTCCGCGACCTGGCCAATGGTGGCGGGTCCCTCGGCGGCCAGCGCGAAGAGCGTCTTGAGTTGTGCGCACGAGAGGTCCAACTCGACCCACGCGGCGGACCTCACCGCCTGCTGCGCGCGCATCAGCGCGCGAAACAGGGCGAACGTCTCGGTGGCTCGCTCGTTCGTTGGCGTGGTGCGCGGCCCCGCTCCGCCTGACACGTCGCTCACGGCTGCTCCTCCTTGGGCGTGATGTTCTTCTTCGGGAGCATAGCATATTACTTCGATGATGTCAATCTATTGAAAGCAGAATAATGGTTCGGAGGGGCACAACTATCTGAGCGGGCACAGCGAGGAGCGCAGCGTCCATGTCGCTGCGTCTCCGCCTCCGCGCATTCCACTGTCTAGGCTGCCGCCATTAGCCAATCAGCAGATTGCCTGTGTGCGCGTCGAAGACCTCGACGGTCTCGTGGAACGGTGCGGGAGTGGGCGTGCCAGGTAGCAGCAGCGGCGGGGAGAAGGCCTCGAAGGTCCCTGAGAGGCGCACTAGGCAGAGCAGGGTCGTATCGGGCACGCCCATGCTCTCACCTTGCAGCAGCGCACTCACCTGGCTGGCAGGGAGGAACTGGATACTCACGATGACGGGGACCGGGGCGCTGGGCACGGACTGTGCCGCATAGGGATGCGTGGCGAAGTACTGGCGCACGTCTGCCTCGGTAAAGTGTGGCCCGCTACTCGCCGCCAGGGCAGCGTGTGGCTGGATGGCTGGGATGCCCTGTGGCCCCGGCACCGCCACGCCAGGCCCTGGCAACCCAGGGGTCGGCATAGGAGGCTGGTTCGCCAGCGCGGCGGCACTCCTAGGGGCCTGGGTGCTCAGGAGCGCTCCCCCGAGCACGACGAGGAGAAACAACCCGAAGGTCAACCCCATCCAATGCGGACGTACGGCTCCTAGACGTATCATACGTTCCTCGCTTTCTTCGCCGAAACGGGCGGTCGCTGTAGTCAATCCTCTCTTGCATAGAGTAGTCGT
>JADMIN010000641.1 GCA_015478575.1 Ktedonobacterales bacterium
GACCATGTGCGCGGGGTCAATCTGGCGTGGTTCTGGCTGGATGAAGCGCCACTCGCTGGCTACTATGCCTGGCAGGTGCTCAAGGGCCGCCTGCGCCAGAAAGGCTTCGCGCCAGCGGGCTGGGCCACGGGCACGCCGCATGGGCGCGATGGCTACGCGCGCGACTTCGAGCTACAGCCTCGGTCCCAACACGCGCTCTTTCGCGCCGCCACCAGCACGAACGCCCAGCACTTGCCGCCGGGCTACGTCGAGGAGCTTGGGTACGCGGGCGCCTTCGCGCAGCAGGAGATCGAGGGCCTCTTCGTCGCCTTCGAGGGGCTGGTCTATAGCCTTGATGCCAGTCTCCAAGGGCACCTGCGCGAGGCAGCGCCCGACCAGGTGTGGGCGCGCGTCATCGGCGGTGTGGACTGGGGCTACACCAATCCCGCCGCGGCGCTGGTCTTTGGGCTGGATGGCGATGGGCGCGCGTGGCAACTCGACGAGTGGTACCAGCGGCGGGCGGCGCTGGAGGAGACGCTGCTGCCGGCGTTGGTGGCGTTGACGCGGCGCTATGGCGTGGCGACGTGGTATTGCGGGCCGGATGAGCCGGAGCATATCGTGGCGCTTGGCGCGGCGCTCGCCCACGAGGGGCTGCGAGCGCGAGCGCTCGGCGCGGTGAATGCCGTGCGACCAGGCATACAGACGGTGACAGCGCTGCTGGCGCCGCGAGCGGATGGCACGCGCGGCCTCTATGTCGCCCCACGCTGTGTCCACACGCTGGCCGAGTATGCCAGCTACCAATACGCCACCGACGCCGCGAGCAACGCCACCCCTGGCTATGCGGGCGATGGTGGCGGGCGGCGCGATGCCTCGGAGGCGCCGCTCAAGCAGCACGACCACGCGATGGATGCGACGCGCTATGCCCTGCATACCGCTTTCTCTCAGGGGCGGGCCACCGAAGCGTATCTGGCGGAACTGCTGCGCGCCCAGACGATGCGAACCTCTTGACATGCCTGCTATCTTGGAAGAGCCGGTAAGCGGCATAACGCGCCGGGCCAGGCAGTGCCTGGCAGAGAGTGCCTGTGGAGGCGCTCTCATCGTCTCTTTCAGTATCAGCAGAAGGAGCAGATTCCGCATGCGGGAGCTTCCCTATTCCGCCCCCACCTCCACCGCCACAGAGACGCTCGCCCCTTCCTCCGATGTCGCCGAGGTGTCGTTGCGAGCGGCGCTGCGCCGTCGGCTGATCCGCCTGAGTGATATGGCGTGGCCGCTGCGCCTCCTCACGATCGCGACGTTCGTTCAGCTCGGCCTCGTCGCGCTGCTCTTGGCCGTGCGCAACGTGCCTCAGCCGATGGTGACTGACGGCCTGACGGGCGATGGCGCGCTGACCCAGATTCCGCTCGCCGCCTTTGCGGTGACGGCGCTCTCGCTGGCGCTGGCATTCGCACTGGCGCTGGCGGCGGCGGTGCGCCTGCCGCTCCTCGCGCGCGTGCCACTGCTGCTGATCGTGACGGGCATATTGGGCTTCGTTCCCGTGCTCCAGCTCAACGTCATTACAGGCTTCCACAACGAGCCATTCACCAGCGAGACGCGGCTGCGCTGGACGCAACTCGCTGTGTTGGCGCTGCTCTGGCTCTGGGCGCTGGCCGCGCCGCTGGCGCGGGGACACGCCACGCGGCAGGCGGAGGCCGACCCGACGCGGCGCCCACGCTGGCACGCCACCGCCTTCTGTGTCGCCCTCGCGCTGATGCTGGTCTACTATGGGCTGGATGTGCTGGTCCTGCGCGCGTATGCTGCCACGGGCATCACCACGGCGCGCTTCTCCGAGATCAACATCACCATGCAGGCGCAGTTGCTTCCCCTGTTGCTTGCCATTGTCGTCTATTGGTCGAGCACGGACTTCGCGGACTGGGGGCAGACGGCTGCCAGCAGCCTCGCGCACCTCGCCGCGCGCCCGCGTGGATCG
>JADMIN010000642.1 GCA_015478575.1 Ktedonobacterales bacterium
CCCTGATCGCCTTGATGCCTGGTTTGCCATTGATTCAGCTCATCATCATCGCGCAGGTCATCAACGGGATGCTGCTGCCGATCCTGTTGGTCTTCATTTTGCGCCTCGTCAATGACCGGCGCATCATGGGCGCGTACATCAACGGGCGCGTGCAGAATATCATCGCGGGCGGCACAGCGGTCCTGCTGTCGCTGCTCTCGGCGGTCATGATCGCCAGTGTCGTTCTGCCGTCGCTCGGCATTCCGTTCTTGCGCTAACGCGCGCTTGAGGAGCGCGCTCGCGTGTGGTGAGACTGGTGAGAAAGGAGAGCGCCCATGCCCACATTGGCCGAATTGCTCGATAAGCCGATCCGCGACCCAGACGGTGACGAGTTCGCCCGCGTACGTGATCTGGTCGTGCGCGTTGGCTTACCCGACAAGGCGGGGAGAAACGGCGTAGAGACCTACCCGCCGGTGACGGGACTCGTGGCGCGGCTCAAGAGTCCGCGAGGCGTGCGCGATGTCTTCATTCCCTGGAATCAGGTGCGAAGCCTGGGAGTGGAGGGGGCGCAGCTCAACACGCCCGCGGTGAATCTGGAGCGGTTCGCGCGGCGTGAGGGGGAGATCGTGCTGCGTGATGCCCTCTTTGATCGCCAGGTGGTAGATGTCGAGGGCCATCGGGTCATACGCATCAATGATCTGGACCTCGCCAAGCGCAATGGTGTCTATCGGCTGGTGGCCGTGGACGCGAGTCCCGGCGCGCTACTGCGGCGGCTGGGCTGGGGGCGGCTGGGCAGAAGGGTGGGGAACGGCCCCCTCATTGATTGGGCGCAGGTTGTGCCCATCGCCTATGACAGCGAAGGTGGCACGGGTGCGCTCCAGCTCCGTGTGCCGCGCAATCGGCTCGACCTGCTCAAGCCCGCGGACCTGGCTCGCGTGATCGAGCAACTCACGCCGCAGCAGGGCGCCGACTTGCTGGAGACGATGGATGAGGCGCGGGCGGCGGATACCCTCGAAGAGTTGGAGGACGAGCAGCAAGGCCAGATTCTGCGCGCGATGGATCCCGAACGCGCGGCGGATGTCCTTGAAGAGATGGAGCCAGATGAGGCGGCGGACGCGCTCCAGAGTGTCACGACGGAAGAGGCGGCGGACCTGCTCAAGCGCATGGATCGTGAGGAGGCGGGCGAGGTGCGGGAGCTGCTGGGCTATCCGGAGGATAGCGCGGGCGGCATCATGACGACGGAGTACGTCTCCGTGCCAGAGTGGGCCACCTCTGGCGAGATTATCAGCGCGCTCCGCGCGCGCGCGCAAGCCGCCGCCGCCGAAACAGATGACCCCTTGCCCGATACACTGCTGGAGATTTACGTGGTGAGCGGCGATGGGCCGAATCAGAGCGCCCCGCCTCAGCGACCTGAGGCCGCCGCCCGGCGCACGACCCGCCCCCGGCCCGCGACGCCCCTCACGCCGCTGATGCCCCAGGCGATTCCGCTGAGCGCGGAGGGACGCCTGCTGGGGCGCGTCTCGCTGCGCGACCTGCTGCTCTCTGAGCCAGAGGCGCGGGTGGGGAGCACCGCGCGCCCGGTGCCGCATCCCGCGCAGCCGCTGGATAACGAGCGCGATGTGGCGCGCCTCATCGCCGATGACGACCTAGTGGCGCTGCCGGTGGTGGATGAGCATGGCCTGCTGCTGGGTATCGTGACGGTGGATGACGCGATGGATGTCATCCTGCCCACGGCGTGGAAGAAGCGCATCCCCCGCCTCTTCCACTAGTCCGTCCTACATGCCCACATAGCGCGCGTAGAGCGAGCGGGCGACGGCTGGATCGTCGGTTCCCTTGATGATGGCGCGGGCGTCGGGGAAAACCGTCACCTCATAGCCATCCACCCGCAGCCGCACCAGGAAGCCGTTGCTCGCCACCTCGCCCACCGGCCGCAGCCGTTCCGCCAGCTCAGCGAGGTCCAGCGTG
>JADMIN010000018.1 GCA_015478575.1 Ktedonobacterales bacterium
CCTCCCAAACCAGGGTAGCACATCTCCTGCCATTCGTCAGACAGACCCTAGTCCATATCAATCTCAGTGACGCGAGAGCGCACCTGCCGTTTCCCCATGCCAAGCTCTGGCGCGACTCCATCGCGCATGGGCGGAGATCCGGCGGCGATTTCATCTCGACGGAGGGCGAAGGGGCGAATCGCATGATCAGGCTGCACCAAGATGGGGGTGGACGAGGCCGACCTCGTTCGCTGCTCGCGGCGACACTGCCCCGCACGGTGCTTTCCGCGACCAACGCCGCTGAAAGTCCGACGGCGCTGCTCGCGCGCAAGGAGATGCGGTCCTGGCGCCTGCTCCAGCTCGAACCAACGGCGCTGCGCACGCCCGATCCATTCGGCGCGCCCTCCCACCTGGGCACGGATGGCTCGCACCTCGCGGCGACGCTCTATCGGCTGGCGCGTCAGGGGGGCAGCGAGGATGGAAGCAATGGCCAGGCGAGGCGCGAGCATGAGGACACCGCCGCCCAGGTCTACGCGCGCGTCGCGAACCGGCTGGCGGACCTCATCAGCGATGTGGATACCATCCGGGTTGAGCGCGACGACACTCGCGAACTGCTGACGCTCTCCCTGTCTGATCGCCAGGGGACATCACATCCCGCGCGGGCACTCTCGGATGGCACCCTGCGCTTTCTCGCGTTGGCGGTGCTGGAGCTCGATCCCCAAGGGGAGGGGCTGCTCTGCCTAGAGGAGCCTGAGAACGGCATCCACCCTGGGCGGATTCCGGCGATGCTACGTCTGCTCTCTGATCTGGCGGTAGATACGGATGAGCCTATCGGGCCAGCGAATCCCTTGCGGCAGGTGATCATCAACACCCACTCGCCAACGGTAGTGAGCGAGATCGCGGATGCTGACGTACTCATCGCGGTGCCGGCGCCCGTCATGCGTGCCTCCCAGTATGCGACGGGCGTGCGCTTCCACTGGCTGAGCGACACCTGGCGCGCGCGTGCCGATCCTGATCCGCGTCAGGTGGTGGCACGTGGCACGCTGCTTACCTATCTCAATCCCGTAGCGCCAGCGGAATTGCCACCCCTAAGCCACCACGAGTCAGGCCATGAGCGGCCACTTCGGCGCGTCATAGATCGGCCAGATCTCCAGCCGCTGCTCTGGCCAGCCGCTGAGCTGCCCAAGACCGGCTCAGACCAGGGATGAGGGATGACGAAGCGTTGCGCCTGACGCTGCTGACCGATGGCAGTTCGGATGTTGTGTTGCTCGCTCACCTCACCTGGCTCCTGCGGCAACATACCGCGCGGCGGAGCCTGGCCGCGCATGAGTCGCGTCGGATAGGCCGCGCTCATCCCGCCTGGCGTAGCTCAGAGAGGCCCGCGAAGAGCGCGCAGCCCACCAGGCCCAGCGCCGCCAGCCAGAGCATCGCGCGCGGGCCAAACGCCGCCAGCGCCAGCCCACCGACCGCGCCGCCCAGCGGGTCGCCGCTAAAAGAAAGCACACGAAACGCGCTGTTGACCCGCCCCTGGAGGGCATCCGGCGTGAGCGAGAGACGGTACGTCACCAGCACGACGCCGTAGATCGGCCAGACGGCGCTGATGAGCGCCCGCCCAGCGAGCAGCGCGACCGGCGAGCCAGCCGCCGCCAACACACTCACCGCCGCCACCCAGACACCGACGCCCACCACGACCACCACGCCGAAGCGTACTCGCGCCCGCACCCACGGCGCCACGAGCGCGCTCAGCAGCCCCACCGCGCCGCTCGCGCTGAAGATCAGGCCGAGCGTGCGCACATCAACATGGAGCGTCTGGCGCGCCAGCACGATGATCGCCAGATCCACCGGAAAGAGCAGGAAGTTGAGGGCCATCAGCAGCAGTGCCATGAGGCGCAGCCGCCGCTCGCCCCAGAGAAAGCGCAGCCCCACCCGCATCTCCGCCCAGAGCGACGTGCGCGCGGCGGGTACCCGCTCCATCTGGAAGGGCGTGCGCATGAGGCGCAGCGAGAACACCGAGACCAGATAGCTCAGACTATCCAACAGATAGGTCAGCATCGTGCCGCCGACCACCGTACGCGCCAGACTGATGATCGTGCCCCCCAGGCCAGGGCCGAGCAGTGTTCCGGCGGCGTCCGACGCTTCGTTGAGCGCATAGGCGCGCGAGAGCTGTGCTGGCGCGACCACACGCGGCAGCGAGGCGATCTGCGCTAGGCTGAAGAAGACGTAGGCAGTGCCCTCGACCAGCGCGATCACGTAGACCTGGAGGAGGGTGAGGCGTCCGAGCGCGAAGGCCAGCGGCACCGAGCCGAGCGCCAACCAGCGAATGATATCGCAGCGAATCATCATCGCCTTGCGGTTCCAGCGATCCACCAGCACGCCCGCGGGCAAACTGAAGATGACGTAGGGCAGCCCACGCGCGGCGGCGACGAAGCCCGCCTGGGCGGGCGAGTGCGTCAGCGCGAGCACCAGCAACGGCAGCGCGAGCGTCGAGACGGCGGTGCCGAGCGACGAGACGAACTGGCCGCTCCAGAGGAGGGCGAAATCGTGATCGCGCCAGAGCGCGGTGGCGCGGGGAGCGGTGGGGCGCGCGGCCTCACCGCTGGGTGGGGAGGACATCATCGTGGGTTGTACTTCTCCATCGCGTCACATGCATAGCGTCCGTGGCGCTCTTGATCGCTCATGGCTGATACTCTACCAGATGGAGCGGCTTCTCTGAGCGATCAATCCATTCCCATGTGCTCGGCGCAAAGGGCGCGCCGCCCCGCCAGCCAGTGCCGCGCCCACCCAGGGCCGCTGGCACGGCTCCTGCGTCAACTGGGACGCGGAGAGCTATTCGCGCCCGCCACCAGGGCGGCGCGACCACGCAAGGAAGGAGCGTCCCATGAACGTGAGCAGTCTGTTTCGCGTCTTCGCGCTCATCATCGGCGTCTTGGCTGCCATACTGGGGATGGTGATCAACCTGCTCTACTCGACAACCCATAATGTGCTGCGGCTCTCAGGCGCGAGCAACGTCGCGACCACGCACGGCTGGATTGGCCTGGGCCTAGTTGTCCTGGGCTTTATCGGCGCGCTGCTGGCGGTGGCGCGTCCGATGGCGGCGGCGGCGCTGATGCTCATCGCGGGTATCGGGCTATTCTTCGTGCTGCGCTGGTTTGGCATCTTCGTCGGCCCCTTCTTCCTCGTCGCGGCGGCGATGGCCTTCCTCGACCGGCCCGGCGCGCGCGCCACCGCGCCACGCACCAGCTTCGCCAGTTGAAGCTTGCCAGTTGAAGCTCGCCAGTTGAAGCTTGCCAGTTGAAGCTTGCCAGTTGAAGAGCGGCGCGCGGGACTTTCACAAGGTGATTTGACACGGGAACGCAACCGAGGGTACCATATAAACGTTCTATTATGGGCGGAGTGGGGCATGGCGGCCTTCATCCCGCGCGCAATGACATTATGAACAGTCGGCCTCGTGAGAGGGTCCACTGCGCCGATGGCACGGTGGACCGTTCTGTGTGCGGCACGTTTCCGACGCGAGAACATCAAGAGCATGCCGCGGTGCCGCGGCGCCCCCGTAATACGGGCGGCAAGCGACATCGCCAGGAAGGATAACACGTGTCCGCGACCATTCCATTTCCTACAGTTACCCCTATGGCCACAGCTACGGCTACGGCCCCCACCGCGACCCCATCGGCCCCCGTCGGCGCGTTCGCTCGGCTCGGCGCACAGCCACGCACCGCCGCGGCGCTGGCCCGTATGGACATCGAGACACCGACCCTGATCCAGACGCGGGCCATTCCGCCGCTGCTGGCGGGGCGCGACGTGATCGGCCAGTCGCGCACCGGCTCAGGTAAGACCATCGCCTTTGGACTGCCGCTCATCGAGCGGCTGGATCCACGCCTGCGGCAGGTGCAGGCGCTCGTGCTGGTGCCGACGCGCGAGCTGGCCGCGCAGGTGGCTGGCGTCCTCGAAGGGCTAGAGGCCGGGCGCGGTCTGCGCGTGGCGCAGCTCATCGGTGGGCGCGCGCTCGGTCCACAGCGCGACGCGCTGCTGGCGGGCGCGCAGATCGCTGTGGGCGCGCCTGGCCGCGTGCTGGATCACCTACGCCAGGGCAACCTGAACCTCAGCGCGGTGCGCGTCGTCATTCTCGACGAGGCGGACCAGATGCTCGATGCTGGCTTCGCGCCCGACGTGGAGCGCATCCTCTCACGGACGCCCAATGGCCGCCAGATGGCGCTCTTCACCGCCACACTGCCAGAGTGGACGACCAAGCTCGCCCAGCGCTACCTGCGCGAGCCGGTGCGCGTGGATGCCGGCTCGCCAGAGACACGGCCCGCCCCGGCCATCGAGCAGACCGTTTATCTCGTGCCGGATGGCGGACGCCTGGCCGCGCTACGCGCCCTGCTGGATCGGCGCCGCGACGCCGAAGGCACCACGCTGGTCTTTGGGCGCACCAAGCACGGCGTGAAGAAGCTGGCCAAGCAACTGGAGGCCCTCGGCTACCCCGTCGCCGCGCTCCAGGGCAACATGAGCCAGAACGCCCGCGACCGCGTCATCACCGACTTCCGGGGAGGCCGCGTGCCCATCCTACTGGCGACCAACGTGGCCGCGCGCGGGCTGGATGTCCTCTCCATCGAGCAGGTCATCAACTTCGAGTTGCCCGAATCCGCCGAACTGTTCACGCACCGCGTGGGCCGCACAGGCCGCATGGAGCGTGAGGGTCAGGCCGTCACGCTGCTGACAGGGGAGGACGTGCCCACCTGGCGGCGCATGCAGCGCGACCTGGGAATCAATCTGCCGCCGCGCGCGTGGCCACAGCACGAGATGCCGCTGGACCTCACGCCCAGCGCCGCGCCTGTGGGCAGGGGCGACCTCGCCCCCAATGGCGCCCGCGGCGAGCGGCGACCACAGCCCGTCGCCTCGCGCGGCGATGGCGAGCGACGCATGCCCCGGCCCGCGGTGTCTCGCCCCGCCTTGTCTCGGCCCGCGTTCGCGCGCGTCGAAAGCGACCGCGGCGGACGGAGCCACCGACCGTAAACCGGTGACCCAGCGGTGCGCGCGCCGTGACGCGCGCCACCGCACTCCGCTTCCACCTGGGGAGGGCTTCAGCGATGACGCGGGAGATGGCGCTACTCTGGCTCGCGGGGGCGTTCACCGTCGTCTTGGGCCTCCTCCACTTCTTCCTGCCCGCCGCGCTGGACTACCGCACCACCATGCTTGGCCCAGCGCGCGAGCGCCCAGCGCCCCGCCCCTTACGGCTCTGGCCGACACGCTACGTCGTCACGCCTGGCGACCGCTATGCCATCATCTGGGTGATGAACCATGCCGCCAGCTATGCCCTCGTCTCTATCGGCTTGGTGGATCTGCTGGCCGCGCGCTGGCTGCTCACGGCGGAGGCCGGGCGCCTCGTCGCGCTGTGGATCGCCGGATGGTGGTTCCTGCGCGCGGCGAACCAGTTCCTCTTCGGGCGGCGCGCTGGCGATTGGCTGATCCTCATCGGCTTTGCGCTGCTGGGGCTGATCCATCTGGGGGCCGTGTGGCGATGAAGGCCAGCGCCCTCCTGCGCGCCACCGCGCATCGCCCCTGGCCACTGCCCACGCAGCCGTGGGTGCTGCGCCAGACGTGGCGCGCGCTGCTCTTCGCCCATTGGCCCGTGCCCGCCGAGATGGTACGTCCGCTCCTGCCGCCCGGCCTCACGCTCGATCGCTTTGAGGAGCAGGCATGGGTGGGCGTCGTACCCTTTGAGATGACCGGCGTGCGCCCCCGCGGCCTGCCTGGTGTGCCACGCCTCTCGCACTTCGCCGAGATCAATGTCCGCACGTATGCCACCGTCGGCGGCAAGCCCGGCGTCTTCTTCTTCAGCCTGGATGCTGGCAACGCGCTGGCCGTGGCCCTGGCGCGCACGTTCTTCCACCTGCCCTACTACACCGCGCGCTTCGAAATCGCGCGCGCGGGCGCGACGCTGCGCTACGCCAGCCAGCGCAGCCACCGAGGCGCGCCGCCAGGAGCGTTCGCCGCGATCTATCGCCCGACCGGGCCGGTCGCCCGCGCGCGCCCCGCCACACTGGAACACTGGCTGACGGAGCGCTACTGCCTCTATACCACCGACCGGCATGGGCGGCTCCTGCGCGGCGAGATCCATCACCTGCCGTGGCCGCTCCAGCCAGCGGAGGCGGAGATCAACCGCGAGACGTTGGCGCGCGCCGCTGGCCTGGCCCTGCCCGCCACCCCGCCGCTGCTACACTACGCCGACCGCCTCGATGTGCTCGTCTGGCCCCTCGCGCGCGGATGAGGCGCTAGCTGGCCGGGGCGGAGCCGGACCAGAGCCGCTCGGCAGCGGAGGCGGTGTCTCCGCCGGGGAAGCGCGCTCCGCCGCCGAACGCGCCACTGGCCCCAGCACGCGCACAATGAGCACCTGGAGCACCGCCACCACCGGCCCGCCAGCACGCCGCCAGCGATGCCCAGCAACTCCGTTCCCAGCAGCACGGGATAGGGCGCCCCCAACAGCCAATCGCCGACGCCGCTCAGCAGACCGATGACCAACATGTTGAGGAGGATGAAAACGTAGAGGCCACGGGTGAGGAGGAGCCAAAGGCCAAGGGCCAGCCGCGAGCATGCCCACCGCTAGCCAGAGAGTGCGTGGGGTGATGGTAATGGACCAGCCCGGCACGCCAGGCCGCGAGGGGTCGCGGCCCCCTCGCGCTGGCCTCCGGTCTCCTCCTGGCGCTCCTCCTGGCGTGGCATAGACACGGGCATACGCGGCCTCACCTTCCTTCGGAAGCGCCGACCACCGGCCGTCAAACCCGCCGCGCGCCCGGCGCCATCTTATGAAAAATGCTGTGGATGGAGGGTTTGCAATACCTATGCCGGTCCAGCCCGCAGCCGGTGCGCGGCGCCAGCGTCAGCCCCAAGAGTGCCACGGAGCCGGTGAGGGCCAGTGTCGACGCCCAGTACGCTTCATGGCGGTCCGCCCGTGCCCCCTCCGGCTCCGTCCTCCGACTCCGCCGCTGGCGCACGCCAATAGACGCCCGCCTCGCGCCGCAGCAGCCGCTCACCGATCAGCTCGCGGCGCAGGGTGGCGGCGTCCTCGTGGGAACGTCGCAGCAGCGCGTTCACCTCGGCCTCGGTGTAGGCCCGGCCCGGCTCGAAGCGCCCCGCGAGCCACGTGAGGATGACCGCGCGTTTCTTGCGGCTGGCGGGTATCTCCTTCAGACGCTCGCCCTCCAGAAAGTCGCGCAACACTTTGCGCTCCCAGGCGCCCTCGGCGTGCGCGACCGCTTCGGCGCCGCCGCTGGCCAGCGCGGCGATGCGCTCTGGCGCGAAGAGGTCGCGGTTGAGCGCGCGCAGCGTCTCGCCGTTGAGCTGATAGACGTGGGTATTGCCCTCAACACGCATCTCCACCAGCCCAAGCTCTCTGAGCCGCGCGAGGTGATGCGAGATAGTTGGCGCCTTGAGGTCGAGCATCGCCGCCAGCTCCTCCACGCTGCGCTCGCGCGCGGCGAGCATGCCCAGCATGCGCAGGCGCGTCTCATCGGCCAGCGCCTTGAGGAAGCGCACCAGGGTAGCGAATTCGTACTCGTGTGACGTGGGCATGGTCATGTCGCTCCCAATCAGTATATAGATTGATATCTAATTAGATATATACCTAATATCTCGCGCCCTGTCAAGGGGCGGATGGCCCTTCTTCCTGGCACCCTCTGTGCGTGGGGGATGGCAGGGCGGTTGTGCGAGGAGCGCGGCGGTGTGGTGCCGGAGGCGCGTACAATACGTCGAGGAGGAGTGCGCTCATGCGTCGAACCATCATTCGCCTTCACCGGTTGTGGCGGCGAGGGAGCGGGCGCCACGGCAGCGCCGTGCTCCTTCTGCCGCTCGCCCTGGTGATGCTGTTGGTGGCCGGCTGCGCGGGCGGCGCCCCCACGTCCACCGCACGACCGAGCGCGTCGCCCCAGACGACCAGCACCCCTCATACGGGGAGCACGCCCACGGTAATGCCCACACCGGCCCCCGTTGTTCCCTTCATTCGCCTGCCCGCTGGGTTCCGTGCGACGGAAGTCGCCGCTGGGCTGAATACGCCCCGCTTCCTGACGTTCGGCCCAACAGGCGCGCTCTTCGTGGCGGAGCGGGGCACCGGGCGCATCCTGGCCTTCCGCGATCTCGCGCGCGGGGGCCGCGCGGGGACGCCTGTGGTGGTCGTGGATGGATTGAACGCGCCCACCAGCCTTGTCTTCTACAATGGCGCGCTCTACGTCGGCGAGGAGACGCGCGTCAGCCGCTTCACACTGGGCGCTGACCTGCGCGTGACGGGCAGGTCGGTGCTCGTGCCCAATCTGCCGGCTGGTGGCCGCCATACCACCCGCACGGTCCTGATCGGGCCGGATAGCAAGCTGTACATCTCGGTCGGATCGAGCTGCGATAACTGTATCGAATCCGACCCGCGTCGCGCCGCCGTCTGGGTCTACAATCTGGATGGCAGCGGTGGTCGGCTCTACGCGCGTGGCCTGCGCAACGCGGTGGGCATGGCCATCAACCCAGGCAACAATCAGATCTGGGTGACCAATAACGGGCGCGATAACCTGGGCGATAACCTGCCACCCGAGACGATCTATGCCCTCCAGGATGGTGGCAATTATGGCTGGCCGCGCTGCCACGCCGGAGATATCATTGATCCTGGTCTGGGGCACCCAGGTGACTGCGCCGGTGTCGCGCAGCCGCTCCTCAAGATGCAGGCGCACTCAGCCCCGCTGGGGTTAGCGTTCGTTACGGGGTCGGTGTTTCCCGCCTCTTACCGTGGCCTCTTTGTGGCCTATCACGGCTCTTGGAATCGCACTGTGCCCACGGGCTATAAGGTCGTCTTTGCGCCGCTGGGCGCTTCAGGCCAGATCACCGGCCCGCCCCAGGATTTCGCCACAGGCTGGCTGACCACGAACGGCACGGTACTTGGGCGCCCGGTGGGGCTTGCGGTCGGGCCGGATGGGGCGCTCTACCTCAGCGATGACCTGAAGGGCAAGATCTACCGCATCGCGTTCACTCCAGCGCCATAACGCTCTGGGCACCGCTCAGGTAGGTCGTCTTTGCTCTCCAGCGGGCATCCGCTCGGATCTGCTATAATGTGCGTATGGCGCGCGGTTTCCAGAAGGCGCGGGTGGCAGCGATGACGACATTCACGGCATTCACGATGATGCGCATGGCGATGCGGATGCGCGGGCAGCCCGCGCGGAGCGCCGTCCATGCCTGACGCTGCCTGATGCGCGACGGCAGCGAGATACGAGGACCGCTCCAGCGTGGGGCGGTCCTTTTTGCATGGAGAACGATGTCTGGCGGGCGCCCCAGCGGCGACGAGCGATCGGCTGCGAAGCGCGTTGGGGGCGAAGCGCGACAGGGGCGCTGGCCCGCGGATGAGAGAGAGACGAGCGATGGCGGACGAGACCAACCAGCAGACCAACCCAAACGACCAGACCACGCCCCCCCGGACGCGCTGGTACGTCACCACAGCGATTCCCTATGTCAACGCGCGGCCCCACATCGGCTTCGCACTCGAGATCATCCTGACCGACGCCCTGGCGCGCTACCACCGCCTGCTCGGCAAGGATGTCTGGTTCCTCACTGGAAGCGATGAGAACAGCCTGAAGAACGTCCAGGCGGCGGAGAAGCTTGGCATCCCCACCCAGGAGCTGGTGGATAGCAACGCCGACCAGTTCGCGGCGCTGCGCGGGCCGCTCGACCTCTCCTTCGACGACTTCATCCGCACCAGCACCGACCCGCGCCACGCGGCAGGCGTGCGCAAGCTCTGGGAGGCGTGCGCCGCCCACGGCGACATCTACACGCGACCCTATCGCGGGCTATACTGCGTCGGCTGTGAGCAGTTTTATACGGAAGATGAGCTGGTGGACGGCCTCTGCCCGGAGCATCATACCCGGCCCGAGGAGATCGAGGAGGAGAATTACTTCTTCCGCCTCTCGAACTACCAAGAACAACTCCTCCAACTGATCGAATCCAACCAGATCGCCATCACGCCCTCCACACGGCGCAACGAGGTACTGAGCTTCATCCGCATGGGGCTAGCGGACTTCAGTATCTCGCGCTCGCGCTCGCGCGCCCACGGGTGGGGCATCCCCGTGCCGGGCGACGCCGAGCAGGTGATGTATGTCTGGTATGACGCGCTGGGCAACTATATCAGCGCGTTGGGCTACGCCAACGATGGCCCGCTCTACCAGCGCTACTGGGCGGAGAATCCCAACCGCACGCACGTCATCGGCAAAGGCATCGTGCGCTTCCACGCCATCTACTGGCCAGCGATGCTGCTCTCGGCGGGTGTGCCGCTGCCCAGCGCCATCTTCGTCCACGGCTACGTCACCGTGGAGGGCGAGAAGATGAGCAAGTCGCTTGGCAACGTGCTCGATCCCGTCGAGCTTGCCGAGCGCTACGGCACCGACCCCTTGCGCTACTATCTGCTGCGCGAGATTCCCGCGACGGAGGATGGCGACTTCAGCCTGGAACGCTTTCTGCGCACCTATAACGCCGATCTGGCGGATCAGTTGGGCAATCTGCTCAACCGCACGGTCAGCATGGTCGGGCGCTACTTCGGCGGGGTGGCGCCAGCGCCCGGCGCGCCCCAAGGGCCAGACGCGGCGCTGATCGCGCTGGCGGAGGGGCTGCGCGAGCGGGTGGACGCGGCGATGCGCCGCTGCGCGCCACACGAGGCGCTGGCGGCGATTTGGGAGCTGGTGGGCGCGGCGAATAAGTATGTGGCGGAGACTGAGCCGTGGGCGCTGGCCAAGCGACGCAAGGCCGAGGCGGAGGCGCGGCTGGCGGCGGTGCTCTCGAACACGCTCGAAGCCCTGCGGCTGATCGCCCACTACTGCCTGCCCTTCATTCCGGCGACGGCGGCGGCGCTGGCGACACAACTGGGCATCACCCTCGATGCGACGGGTGACTGGGCGACGACAACGCGCTGGGGCGGCTCTGCCGCGGGGGCGCGGCTCCAGCCTGGCGGCGTGCTCTTCCCCAAGCGTGAGTTGCCCGTCGCCACCGCCGAGGTGTAACGCTTGGCGGCGAGCGCGGGTCGAGAGGATGACGGCGAGGAGACGAGGAAGCCAGAGCGGCCGCGATGCGCCCCCCATTGGGTCGAGCGGGCTTCGTTTTGTAACCCGCTTGTCTGATGAAACGTACTAGAGATAGCATGAAACGCGACCGAAAGGCCACGTGGCATGCGCCAGAGGCGGACGCCGTGAGGCACGGAGCGCTCCGCTTGACAGACCATGTTAGATTGGCTATAGCAGGCAGTGGGAGGCGCACCGCGTGAGGCGCGTGTGCCGATGGCAGCGGCTCGCCGCCGTCTTGGCTGGCTGGCATACCGCCGACCTGGCAGGAAGCCATGCGGCCTCCTGTGGAGGTGCGCGCCCTAGAGGTGCGCCCTGAACGCGGGGGATGCTCGCCAGTGCCCGCGGGCCGCCTCCCAAGAAGCGAGCGAAATAACCTCCCCGCATGAGGCGGGTGAAGGGATGATGGAAGATGAAGACGACGAACAACAAGCGCACGGACACGTGGGGGATGACGCCGCCACTCGGTGCGCGCGAAGACGCGCGGAGGACCGCCAGGACGACCGGCGTGAACAATGACAGCCGCGACTTCACGCGGCGCCTCGATCCCGCTTCAAGGCGTATGCGCCTGCCTGGCGCGGACCTCTGGCGGAATGAGCATGATATGCCGCTACGTGGCGGCCGGTGGGGAGTGAAAGGCGCGGATGATCCGCGAACCTCACTTTCCCAGCGACGAAGGGAGAATAGCTTGACCGCGATTCATGTCTGCAACGCGCCCGGTTGCGCGCGACATGCCATCAAGCCCTGCTTCGATTGTGGGCAGTGGCGCTGCGAGGAGCACCTCGTCGCGGCGGTGCATCACCGGAAGTCAGCGGTGGTCCATCTGTGTCCCAGTTGTATGCGGGCACACGCGGAGAACCCCGAAGCCCTGCGCATTCACGGCGTGGAAGATGAGCGCGCCCAGCGTGCGTCTGATCCGCTGGCACGCCGCCAGACGCGCTTGGACGCCATCACCCCGCTGGAGAACAACCCGCTCCTCTCCGAGATTGCCCGCGCCCATACCGAGGCGCTGTGGCAACTCGAAACCGCGCGTGCGCGTCACTCCTCCAAGCGTGTCACGAAGGGCTTCGCGCTGGTGCCAGAGCACCGCTAGCGCGCCCTCGGACACCAGCCACACCCAATCTCTCGCGCGAACGCGGGCTGAGAGGCGGCCGCAAGATGGCCTGCCCCCGCCCGCGTTTCTTTGGTGTCGCGCGTGGGCAGCTTCGCCCACTGACGCCGCTCTCATGCCAGTTGGGCTAGCCCGCGCTGACCGGCCAGAGGGTGATCGTGCCAGCGGCGCGGTCACGAACGAGCAGCCTATCCCCCCGTGGCGACCAGAGCAGCGCGAGCGGCGCGCTGGGATACGCCCCAGTGGGCGGCCCAGACATCGCTGACACGGCGGACGCACAGGTGCCCTGCTCGCCACTCCCGCTGAGTGGCAGGGAGACCGCGCTGGCCACCAACCGGCTCCCCGTCTCGCGCAATGCCAGCGTGGCGGTGCTGGTATCCTGGCAGGTGACGCTGGCGAGCAGGGTGCCCAGAGGATTCCAGGCGACGAGCGCCCAGCCATCGCCGCCGATCTGCCGCCGCACGGCATCCAGAGCGGTATCGCGGGCGGGCGCGCGGGCGAGGATCGCTGGGGTGGGCAGGGGCAGCGCCAGGTCGCCGGGGGTGGCGGCGGGATCGTCAGCGCGCTCATCGGCAGCGAGCGGCAGGGCGGCACCCGCGGTCATCAGCGTCACCTGGGCGCTATCGGGCGACCACGAAGAGAAGGCGGTCAGGAAGACCGCCCGCCCGCCGCCGAGGGTTGTGCGCCCTGGCCCCACCAACAGCCCCGGCTGCCAGATGCTGAAGGTCGCGCCGCCAGCGGGGTCACCCACGGGATAGCGCGGGCCAGCGTCAATGGGAAGTTGGGCCAGCGCCCCCCGGATCACTTTGATGGGCGCGGGCTGGCTGCCGTGCCCCCACGTATAGGTGAGGCCGGGCAGCGGCGTGAAGGTGGGCGTCTCGGTCCCCTGTGCGATATGCCAGATGGGGAAGCCGCCACCCCCGCCACCCAGCGGAGCGAAGAAGCCGGAATCGCCGTGGATGATCGTGCCGCCGCCCCGCGTGAGGTCGAGGAGGAGCAGGCCGGAATCGAGCACGTGGTCGGCGGTGAGGCGGGCGGTGGCATCGAAGGCGGTGTAGGCAAAGGCGGCGGACGTGCCATCGGGCGACCAGCCCAGTCCGAAAAAGCTCACCGCGCCAGCGGAGGGCGCTCCAGGCGTCGCCGCGGCGCCCAGGCCGAGCAGCGGCTCGAGCCGGATGAGTTTGAGCAGGCGCCCGCTGGCGCTCTCATAGAGCGCGGCGGCGTGCGGGGCGGGCGTGGCCGTCGCCCTAGAGGGCGCTGCCTCCGTGGGCGCGCAGGCCCCCAGTGTGCCCAGCACGAGGATGCGCGTGCCATCGGGCGAGAAAGCGGCGCTGGTGGGGCAGGCCATGCGAGCGGTGGCGAAGGTGGAGATGCGGCGGGGCGCGAGCAGCGCCCCTGGGCTGGTGGCCGCGCGCGGGCCAAGACGGGTGATGGCGGCCAGCCCAATCATCCCCGCCACGATGACCACGACCGCGCCCAGGGGAATCCACACGCCCGCGAAG
>JADMIN010000643.1 GCA_015478575.1 Ktedonobacterales bacterium
GTGTAGCCCCCGCCTGGCCCACGGTAGCTGCGCACCAGCGCCGCGCGCCGCAGGGCCAGCAGCAACTGCTCGAGGTATGGCTCCGGGATGCCCTGGTGCTGGGCTACATCGCTGGCGTGCACCGGCCGCTCGCCATAGCAGCGGGCAATCTCCACCATGGCGTGCGCGGCGTAGTCGGCGCGCTGAGAAAGGCGCATCAGCAGGCGTTCCTGGCTTTCGTTGGCCCGATGCTAGCGCAGCGTCACGCGCAGCGTCTGGCCCGCACGGACGACGCCGCGATACTTCCCCAGGCGCGGCTTGAGCTGGCGAGCCGTGAAAGCCATGCTGGTAGCGCGTCTAGCCCGTTTTATTCACCGGGGGTGAGGGGGGCAGGGAATAGGACGAGCACCGTCCGGTTGTGAGGGGTTGTCCAAGACCTCTCCTCGGGCGGTGCTCGCATGGGCCATTCTGCCACTCAGGCATTTCCGCATCGGTTTGCTACGTCTATCGGTCTGCCGCTGGAGGCGGCGTTCGACGCGGGGCGCCTGACCAGCGACGGGGGCTTGCCCTGGCTGGCCGAAGCCGACCAGGTGCTGGGGCTCAGTGAGGCGCTCGGGGCCTGCGTGCCCGAGTGGCGGCACGGTCCCGTGCGGCACAGCCTGGAGGCGCTCGTCCGCCAGCGGGTCTTCCAGATCGCCTGCGGCTACGAGGACCAGAACGACGCGACCACGCTGCGCACCGACCCCCTGCTCAAGCTGGCGTGCGGCCACGGCCCGATCAGCGGCGCGGACCTGGCGAGCCAACCCACCCTCTCGCGCCTGGAGAACGCGGCCGATCGGCGGGTGGTCGAGGCCGTGGCGACGGCGCTGGTGGACTGCTACATCCGACAGCGGGGCCGCGCGGGAGCGCCCGCCCACCTGGTGCTCGACTTGGACGGCACCGACGACCCGGCGCATGGGGCGCAGCCGGAGATGGCGTACCACGGCTACTACCGCCAGCACATGTACCACCCCCTGCTCGTCTTCGACGGGACGACGGGCCAGCTCATCTCGGCGGTCCTGCGGCCTGGCAACGTCCACGGCAGCCGCTTCGTCGTGCTCGTGCTGCGCCGCCTGCTCAAGCGGCTGCGCGCCGCCTGGCCCGGCGTCACCGTGGAGATCCGGGCCGATAGCGGCTTCGCCGTGCCGCGCCTGTACGCCTGGTGCGAGGCCCACGACGTGACCTACACGATCGGGCTGATCCCCAACCCCAAGCTGGAGCGCGTCGCCGCGCCGCTGCTCGCCGCCGCCCAGGCCCAGAGCACCGCGCAGGGCGGCGCCAAGGTCCGGCTGGCTGGCGAGACCACCTACCAGGCAGGCAGTTGGCCCACGGCGCGGCGCGTGATCTACAAGGCGGAGGCACTCGCCAAGGGCCCCAACACGCGCTTCGTGGTCACCACCCGGTCCGATGCGCCCCTGGTGCTGTACGACTGGTACGTGGATCGCGGGGAGCCGGAGAACTGGATCAAGGACTTCAAGAACGCGCTGCTCGCGCACCACCTGCACGACCACCGCTTCTGGCCCAACGCCTTCCGCCTGCTGCTGCACGCCGCCGCGTACTGGCTGCTGGACACCCTGCGCCGCTGGCTCGCGGCCGTCGCGCCCGAGGCGGCGGCCGTCCAGCTCGACACCCTGCGGCTGCGGGTGCTCAAGATCGGCGGCCAGGTGCGCGAGCTGCCCACGCGCCTCCGTCTGCACCTCGCCAGTAGCCACCCCGGCGAGCCGCTGTGGACCTACCTCCTCGCGGCCCGCCACCTGGCTGCGTGAATAAAACGGGCTAGCTGGCCAGGAGGAGCCTCCGTCGGAGGAGCGCGAAGGAACCCCGTCCGTACATGCTCCTTTTGATCAGCTTGATCTTCGTGTTGGTGCCCTCCACGACGCCGGAACTCCACGGCAACCTCAGCCCCGCGATGACCGC
>JADMIN010000644.1 GCA_015478575.1 Ktedonobacterales bacterium
GCCCATTACCTCCGTGTCTTCGTCAACCAACTGCGGCGCAAGCTTGAGCCGGACCCCAGCCGCCCGCGCTTCTTGGTCACGGAGCCGGGTATTGGCTATCAGTTGCGCCTAGCGGAGTAGCCCCAGCCAGGTTCACTTCTCCCCTCCTTTCCACGCTTCCCCTTCGTATCACCGCTTGCTCTCCAGAGAAATCCTGATTCCATCCTGATCTCTTTAGCCTCTCACCCTGACGCGGCCTTGACACCCGTTTGAGTACGCTCTCTCTAGCGGCTACCGAGAGGGACGCGCCTCATGGGCGCTCGCGTTAGCGCGCATAGCGCAGGGAGTAAGGCTATGGAGCGCATTGACGAACGCACGACAGGCAACGATGGCGATGAGGAGATGGACCCTTACGGCAAGCACGACATCGAGTACTGGGTGCCAAGGAATGGGCGTCTGGTGCCGGCCTCCGTGGAGGATCTGATCTGGATTCACGCCTATGAGCGGGAACGGGCGCGCCCGCCCGCTCCGGCACAGCGGCGGGCGCGGTATCGGGCGGTGGCGTGGCTGACGACGTGGCCGCGGATCGCCCTGGCGCACCTACACGCGGGCAGGCGCGTTGACGTTCGACCGCGCGCGCCATGGCCTTCGCCCTCCACCGAAGGTCAGAGCACGCACAGCATGTTAGCACAGAAGAGGTCACCTTCCCATGATGCGTAAGCCACCACTCTCAAACGCCATAGAACAGCAGACAAGTGCGCCCATTCCCACGAGCGCGGCTGAGCCGCGACGCGAGCTGGTGCGCTCACTGACGCACCTAGGCAGTCGCTACATGCGCGTGCGCCTGCCTCACCGAGTAGGACCGCTGGAAGGCCAGACGCGCGAGGGCTATCTCCGCCTCTCGGCCCAGGAGATGGAACAGCGACCGCTCGCCCTTGGCCGCCGTCTGCGCGAGTTCTTCATCGGGACGCCCATTCCCACCGAGCACGCCCTCCACGAGCGCATCGGCAAGCTGAAGGCCCTAGCTGTGCTCTCCTCCGACGCGCTTTCCTCGGTCGCGTATGGCACCGAGGCGTCGCTCGCGGTGCTGGCGACCGCGGGCCTGGCGACCCTCAGCCGCAACCTCGCTATCGGTCTGATCGTCGTGGCGCTGCTCGCCATTGTCGCGTTCTCGTACCGCCAGACGATCTATCACTACCCCAATGGCGGCGGCTCCTATATCGTCGCGAAGGATAACTTGAATGTCCATTTCGGGCTGGTGGCGGCGGCGGCGCTGCTCATTGACTATGTGTTGACGGTGAGCGTCTCGGTCTCGGCGGGAGTGGACGCCCTGACCTCGGCGTATCCAGGACTGGTGGCCTATAACGTGAGCATCGGCGTGCTGCTGGTCTTCATCATCTTGGTGATCAATTTGCGCGGCGTCCGCGAGTCGGGCAGCATCTTCGCCGCTCCTACCTATGTCTTTGTGGCGAGCTTTCTGCTGATGGTGCTCGTGGGCGCGTCGCGCGCGCTCACGCATGGCGGCCTGCTGCATGCCCTGCCGCCCCAGCCCACGAACATTCCGCTGACCGATCACCTCACGATCTTCCTAGTGCTGACGGCGTTCGCGTCGGGGTGCTCAGCGATGACGGGCACAGAAGCGATCTCGAACGGGGTGCCGATCTTCAAGCCGCGGCAGGAGAAGAACGCCGCCGCGACGCTGATCTGGATGGCCGTCCTGCTGGGGGTCATGTATGCGGGCACGACCTACCTCGCGTGGCGGTATGGCATCACACCTCAACGCAACAGCAATCCAACGGTTGACTCACAACTGGCAACGATCTTCTTCACGGGCGGGTTCCGTTGGTTCTACTACGTCTTCCAGTTCGCGACCATGCTCATCCTCGTGCTGGCCGCTAATACGTCGTTCGCCGATTTCCCACGCCTCTCGTCCATACTGGCGCGTGATGACTA
>JADMIN010000645.1 GCA_015478575.1 Ktedonobacterales bacterium
GCCCAGTGCCAACAGGCCACAGACCGCGATGGTAAGCGCACCGAGGAGGCTAAAGAGGATGCCGGCGGTAATCGGCGGTGTCACACTGCCGAGTTGTGGCCAAAGGCCGCCACTATCTTGCAGCGCGCTATAGGTGCGCGCGCCCACGAAGATGGCGGCGGGAAGTGCCACCAGCACCACCGCGCCGAGGCCAGCGGGCGTGGTAAAAGCGGCCCGCCGCCGCACCCAGACGAGGAAGGGATAGGCACCACCCGCCAGCGTCAGCGTGATCGCCAGCAGGAACACCTTGAGCGGCGCCGCGCCGCCCAGGCCCATCAAGTCGAAGAAGCGCGGCGCGTCGGCTGGCACGGCGACCAGCAACATCGCGCCGATCCACAGCACGGGGCCAGCGACCATGCAGGCCAGCCCACGGCGGTCGAGCATCGAAGCCTCAGTGCCAATCTCGCCCAGACCCCAGACCAAGCCAACGAGCACGAGCCAGGCAAAGCCCAGCCAGAGAATATTCTCGGCAAACAGGAGCATCAGCCCCGCGGCTTCGAGTCCCAGCCCCAGGGTCAGCCCAACCCACTGCTCCGTTCGTAAGAGATCAGCCGGCGCGGTCCGCCGCGCCACGGGCGCCACCGCGCCAGCATCAGGCGCGGACACCGGCTCAACAGCGGCGTCGGGCGCGAGAGCGGCATCGGGCGCGACGCGCGACGTGCGCCAGGCGATCCAAAGCAGCAGCGGCGTGATCAGATACACCAGCCCAAAGGCGGCGAAGAGGCCGAAATTGTCGGCCCGCAGGACTGGAGCGAACCATGCGTGCTGGATGCCCGCACCTGGCCACAACGCGACGTGGAAGGGCACGCCGAGGGAAAGGTCGGGCGCGAGCAGGAGCAGGCTGATGGCAGGCACCACCGCACCCAGCGCGGCCAGGCCCAACGCCAGTGGCGCGCGGGCGCGCTGAGACAATCCCAGCCCGAGGATGACGAGCGCCATCACCGCGGGCGTGAGTGTCAGCACGCCGAAGAAGAGACTGAACGACACGGCCCGTTACCTCCCCTTGCGAATCCTCTGTGGATCCTATTGGTCAAGACATTCCATGCAGAGATCCAGGCTCGCCAGGATCACCGGCGCCTGCGAGATCGGGCGCCCCTCCAGCATGTCGGGCAGCGCCGCCAAGAGCGCCGCGCCAGGCGTATCCAGCCGGAAGCCGGTGATCTTCAGCTCCGGCGTGAGCGCTAGGGCCAGCGTCACCAGGCCGTGCGGCCCCTCGATGCGCGTCTGCGCCCGCGCCACCGCGCCGGGGGGCTTGAGCGCGGCGGCGGCGGCACCGTTCTTCGCCGCGTCTTTCAGCGCCTCATACGCGGCCTGCGCAATCTCCAGGCTGGTCGCGATATCATCCACGGCGCGGCACATGCGCGCCGCCACATCACCCGACGCCTCACCGACCTCTGGCCACTCGTAGACCAGATCAACATAGCCACCGTAGGGCTGGTCGCGTCGAAGATCAGTGCTGACCCCAGAGCCATCCGCCGCGATGCCTGTCAGCCCAAGGGCTTGCGCGCGCTCGGCGGAAATCGCGCCCACGCCCCGGCCCGCGCGCCCTAATGGGCCATTCGGGCCAACCGCCGCCTGCCAGACGCTGAGGGTGGGCATCAGCCCTTCGAGCGCCTCGCCGAGCGGCTCAAGGTTCAGATCGGCACGCACACCGCCCGGTGTCACGACCGCCCAATAGACGCGCTGATCGGTCACTGTCTCGAGTGCCTCGAAGAGCGCCTCACGCTGCTCCAGCGCATCGTGGAACGGCGCTTGTTGTCCCGCCGCGCGCGCGGTGGTGCCGAGCAGCCAGAGGCGCGCCAGCACCCGCTCGACTTCCGCGAAGAGCACACGGGTGAGGCGGGCCGAGGTGGAGACGGTCGCGCCCGTCGCGATTTCAATGGCCTGGCAC
>JADMIN010000646.1 GCA_015478575.1 Ktedonobacterales bacterium
TGCTGGTGTATCCAGGCATACTTATCGCGTTGATCGCGGCGTGGGCACTGGCCTGGGTGCGCGAGTCGGCGCGCGGCGCCCTGAATGGTGGTGGCGCGCTGTCTAGCCCCCTGCGCAGTCTTGGTGAGCTGCGCACCACCTTTGAGCGCGAGTCAGTCGTGCCAGAGGGCGCGCGGCCAGATCTCATTGCCGCCGCAACCACCGCCACGCTGGTCTTTCCGTTGCTCGCGCTCGTGTTGCTGCCTGTGCCGGGCAACCCGTTGGTCACCTCGCTTGGCCTCACCGGCGACCTGGCCGCGGAGGGCGCCCTGCTGCTAGGCATGCCACTGGCGCGGCTGCTGCTGGGCTGGGCGACGCCCTCGCCCTATACGCGGTTGGCCGCCGATCGTGGCGTGCGGCTGTTGGCGGGCGCCGCGCTGCCGATGGCGCTGGCGCTGGCCGCGAACGCCCAGCAGTTCTCGACGCTCGCGCTGGACCACACGAGGAACGCGGCCAAGCCGAGCACACTTGGCACGATCGCGTTCGTTTTGGCCGCGATCGCTTTTGCCTGGGTGGTGCCGGCGCTGGCGCGGATGACATTGCTGCGGCAGCCTGAGGGCGAGCTTGATCAGGTGACGGGCGAGTCGAGCGAGTTGAGCGGGCGCGACCTAGCCTATTTTCGCATTGGCGAAGCGTTGCAGCTTGCCGCCACCGCGGCGTTCTTCATCGCGGTATTCTTGCTGCCCATCTTCCCCGGTGTGCGCGCTGGCGCTGAGTTGGCGCTCCTCTGGATTCTCGGTATGGTGCTGGTCGCCGCGGCGGTAGGCGTCGCTGATGCCTTCCGCACCCGCGCGCTCACCCAACGACAAGAGTCGCCGCTGGATTGGTGGGCGGGCTGGCCGCTGCTGCTCGCGCTGGCCGCGCTGGTCGCATCCGCTTGGGCCACTCGCGGCCTATAGACAGGTGATGTCGGCGGAGTCTCGCCCCGTCGCGCCCGATGGATGACCTCCAGCGGGCGCGCGTGCTAGTGTACGGGAAACTCGTCGCCGCGAAACTCGTCGCGCAACAGTGCCTCAAGGAAGATGGCCACTCCTTCCTCATCGTGGCTGGGGGCGATATGGTGCGCTGTGGCGCGCGTCACGGCGGCGCCGTTCGCCATCGCGACGGCTAGCCCCGCCTCGCGCAGCAGCGGTAGGTCGTTCTCGCCGTCACCGATCGCGATCACCGCGGAGCGGGCAATGCCTAGGCGTGTACGGAGGGCAGCGAGCGCTCGCCCTTTGCCCGCGGCAGGGTCGAAGAACTCGAGAAAATCTGGAGTGGTCGTGGTGATGGTCACGCGCTCGCCTAGGTGGGGCGCTACCGCTGCCCGCAGGGCGGCCAACTGTGCGGGTGCCCCGCTCAAGAGGATCTTCCCCGCGGGTGGCAGGTCAGGCGCCAGTAAGTCCGGCACGATGATGGGTGGCCCCTCGCCATAGGCCGCGAAGATGCCGAGCAGGGGATGTTGTTGATCGAGATAGATGGCATCAAGCGAGAAGTGCGAGATGAGGATTGAGGGGTCGGCCTCGCGCACCGCGAGAATCACGGCGCGGCGGTCCTCAGGGGTGAGCGGGCAAAAGCGCAGCGGCTCGCCACTCGCGCTCTCGATGGTGGCGGCGCCATTCAGGGTGATCTGTGGGCCAGCGAGGCCGAGCGTCGCCAGCAGGGGTCGCACCGATGGCAGGAGCTTGCCAGTGGCCAGCGTGACAAGGATACCAGCCGCCTGCGTCGCGCGCACCGCGGCGGCGACACGTGGACGCAGGCGATGCGCGGAATCGAGTAAGGTGCCATCAACATCTAGGGCGAGAAGACGATACCGCATGTGACAGTGCTACCATTCCAGGCTCGCGGGGACACGAACAGACATGAAAAAAGCGCCTGATGTTGCCATCAGACGCCCACAGCCGTAGGATGC
>JADMIN010000647.1 GCA_015478575.1 Ktedonobacterales bacterium
GATGGCAACAGCGATCAGCCCAATCCAGCCCGTCAGGAAGCCCCAACGCGGACCAAGCCCCTCGCTCACGAAGGTATACGATGAGCCACTGGAGGGCAGCTCGCGCGAGAACTCGCTATACTGATTGGCCACCAGCAGCGCCACCACGAAGCCAACTCCGTAGCACAGAGGAATCGCGGCGCCCACCAGCCCCGCCTGGGGAATGGTGTTGAAGAAGATCGAGGCGGCTGGCGACATCACCGCGACCGAGATGACGATGGCGCTCGGCAGACCGAGTACGCCGCGCCGGAGCTGCCCGGCCGGAGCGGCGGCGGGGGGAGAGGATGTGGTAGCGCTCACGATGGCCTCCTAAAGTATGGATCACCACTCCCGCCGAGCGAGAGCGGAGCCGCGCCCCGCGGGCTTGGTCGGTCACAGGACGACGTGCGGGCAAGCGGGGAACAACAGGCTGCGTGCCCCTGACATGACGACGGCGACGAGGCGGCTATTCGGGCGGAGCGGCCGCCGGGTTCGCGGGCGCCTCAAGAGCGCCATCCACGGGCGGAGCGGCGATCCCCACTGGCCCATCAGCGTCAAAGAGCGTCCGCAGGTAGGCGTTGAGGAAGATGCCGTGCGGATCAAGGGTGGCGCGCACACGCCGGAAATCATGCCAGCGCGGGTACCGCGCGGCCAGATAGGCGGCATCGCGCGTGTGGAGCTTGCCCCAGTGGGGGCGGCCCTGGTAGCGCGTGAAGATCTGCTCGATGTGTCGGAAGTAGTCCTCATAGGGCATGCCACGATACATATGAACGGCGATATAGGCCGAGTCACGCTGATAGGCGGGGCTGAGCCAGATGTCATCGCGCTGGACGAAGCGGCACTCCACCGGAAAATGGACGTTGAAGCGGTGCTGGGCGATACAGGCCTGAATCTCCGTCAGCGCCTCGGTGAAGTGCTCCGCTGGGAGGTTGTACTCCATCTCCTGAAAGCGCACCAGGCGCGGCGTGGCATAGAGCCGGTGGCTGTAGTCCACCGCATCCACAGACGAGATCGCCGTTGCTGAGAACTTGCTGATCGGTTTGGTGAGCGGCGGGACCAATCGGCAGCACTCGGAGAGCACCCAATAGACCCCATTCTCCAGCACGATGCGGTTAAACGCGCCCCAGAGGTTGCCCCCTTGCGCGTGCGCCGTCGTCTCGTTGAGGAATTTGGCCTGCGCCCACCTGGTGTAGGGCAGCCAAAAAAACTCGAAGTGCGTGTTCTCGCGCTTGAGTCGCTCGACGTTGGCCAGGCAGTCCGCCACGCGCTCACGACGCACTTGGTAGCGGAGTCGTTTGGCCGGCACCACCCGCAGCGTGACCGAGGCGATGATGCCGAGCGCCCCCAGCGAGACCCGCGCCGCCTGAAAGATATCAGGGTGACGTTCGGCGGAGCATTCGAGGATCTCGCCAGCCGCGGTGACCAACGTGAGGCCCGTCACCTGGGTCGAAAGAGAGCCAAAGCGCACACCAGTGCCATGCGTCCCCGTGCTGATGGCACCGGTGATCGTCTGCACGTCAATGTCGCCAAGGTTCTCCTGGGCCAGTCCACGCTTGAGGAGCTCGTCTCCTAGCAACTTGAGCGGCGTCCCTCCAAGCACTGTCACCATGCCGCTCGTCTCGTCTACCGCGGTAATGCCTTGCAGGCCCGCCAACGAGACCAACACATCATCTGTTTGCGCCAGCGGTGTGAAAGAGTGTCCCGCGCCGACCACGCGCACACGCCGACCATCGCGCCCATACGCGCCGACCAGGCGCGCCAGCGCTTCGACGTTCCGTGGCCGCGCCTCCTCACGCGGCCTGCTCCGCACCGACCCCGACCAGTTTCGCCAGCGCCTGCCCTTTGCGCGCCCCTGCTCGTCGCCCCGCTTCACACCCATAGATCACCCTCCCCTCACAAGAAGCACTGGCC
>JADMIN010000648.1 GCA_015478575.1 Ktedonobacterales bacterium
GGTCCCTACTGCCACCGCCCGGCGCTGACCGCGTGGCACAACCCCACCCTGGCCCACATCGTATTCAGCAATGGAGCGAGTCAACGGAACATCCCCCTGGAGCGCAACGCACAGCGCAACGCACTTGGTCAATGAGATGACCCGCGGCGGAGGCTCCGCCCGCGACCACGGGGCTGATGGCTGATGCTTCCGCCGTGACACACCCTTTCAGGTGCGCGCGGCCCCTATGAGGAGTCGAGAGATGCCAGCGAAGAGTTTTATCGGCGAGATCGAAGAGGCCGCGCGCCATTTCTACGCGACGGCACTGCGTGGTGAGGTCAGCGATGCCAACGTGCGCGGCTATCTGCGCGCCGCCAGCCAGATCGAGGAGGTCTGGCAGCAGGTGGACGACCGGCTGGCGCAACTCACAACGGCGGGCACGCCCCCTTGGGAAGCCTACGCCCAACTGCGCTATCCGCTGGCCTTTATCCGCGCGGCGCGTACCTACCAGGTGTTCGTGCGTGAGTTGCTCGCGGCGGATGCCGCCTTTGACCCCGCGACGCGCGGCTATCTGCCACGCTTGACCTACGATCAGGCCAACGCGCTCTGCCACCAGATTCAGCCGAACTTGCAGCATGCCATCGCCGCCCTGCACAACGCCACCTATGAGCCAGATGTCGCCCTCCCGCTAGAGTTTGGGCCGCGCATTGACGCGGAGGATCACGCCTGCCCCGTGACGCACTTGCAAGGGATGATCGGCGCGGCCCGCGAGACGCGCGAGTGGGCGGCGGGCCTCATCGCGCAATACGAGCATGCGATCACCATCCGCGGCACCGCCGCGCCCGCGGACGCCACCGCGCACGTGACCGCGCTGAATGGCCAACTGGCCCAGGCGGATTCACAACTGCGCTTTGGCACGGATCTGGTGGGCCAGGTCTCGCAGGGCCACGCCAGCCGCGAACTACATGAACAAGCCGAAGATACGCTCTGGCAGGCGATGGGCGGCTACTTCCTCATCAACCAGGCGGTAGCATTGCCGGAAGCGTTACGCGCCCCCGCCCCCGCCGCGCCGGGCGCCTCGCGCGGGACCTACCGCGACCGGCGCATCACGCCCTCCGATCTCTGGCAGGTCTCGGCCCCCTCCTCGCGCAGTGAGCTGCGCGGCACCCCATTCGGCACCAATGAGATGCGCGAGATGTGCCAGAAGATGGGCGGCGTCCTCTCCGCGAGCGCCCAGCGCTATCTGGACGAGGTAGACGCCGCCGCACAACGGGGAGATGTCTATATCATCGCCGCGATGGCCAATTGCCCCTTCGAGCCGCTCTATCGCGCGCGCCGCCCGCTGGAGCTTGCCGGGGCGCAGATTCCCGCTGGCTATGAGTTCCACTGGGATTTCCACCGCGGCCACGTCGAGGCGCAACAGCGCTTCTCACGCGCCGGCAACTGGCAGGAATGCCAGGAATAGCGTCAGCCTTCATCCTAAGGCTGACGGTCCTGCCCCTCGCCGCGCCCTCATGGGCAGCGAGGGGCCACCAAGCGCCGCGACCGCGGGAAGGGCCGCTAGGGAGCGGGCGGGTTGAGCGCCCCCAGGTCGGTCGTCCACTCGTAGCGGGAACGTTCGCGCCACTGGGCGAACGCTCGCTCGCTGTGCGCGCGAAACGTCGCGCGGTCACAGCCGTTGACACGCAGGAAGTGGGCGATGACTCGTTCATAGTCGAGCTTGCCCTGGCTCGCCAACAGACCCGCCAGCCCCAAGTGCTTCACGTGGTGGCACCAGACGCAGAGCGCGACGCAGCCCTCCAGCCGCTGCGTATGCGCCGCGTCGTCGTAACTCCAGACCTCGTGGCAATGCAGCCGGCCCGCCGCGCCACAGATCGCGCAGCGGTGCCCTGCCGCCGCGTAGACCCGCTGTCGCAGCCGATCCCACGCGGCGGGCGCTCGCGACCGT
>JADMIN010000019.1 GCA_015478575.1 Ktedonobacterales bacterium
CGCCTATGACGCTCAGGTGGCCTGGAATAAGGTCCAGGCGGACCTGAAGCAAGAGAGCCAGCTCTCCAACGACAAAAACGCCGACCCCAACAAGAGGGCCGCGCTCATCACGCAGATCCAAGCGGATGAGGCAAACTACGCGCAAGCTGGCCTTAGCAAAGCCTCGGTGAACGACCTACTCGAAGATGTGCTGATCCAGCGCGGCGCACGGCAGGCGGAGCAACAGAGCCGCGTTCCCGCCACCACCTTCACGCCCGCGCGTGCCGACGTGGATAAGGCCCTCCAGAGCTTCAAAGCAGCCTTCCCAGTGGGCGAGACCTACGCGGACTTCCTCTCGAAGAACGGCCTCAACGACTTGGATGTCCGGACCGCTCTCACGCTGCATCTGCGCCGCGACCTGATGCAAAAGTACCTCCAAGCGCAACTGAATTCGCCGACGCGCCAAGTGCATCTGCGCCACATCGAGGTGGGGTCCGCCGCTGATGCCCAGAAAGTGCGCGACCTCATCGTCAATCAGCGCGGCGACTGGACTGCTCTAGCCAAACGCTACTCGCTCGATGTCAATAGCAAGAACAACGGCGGCGACCTCGGCTGGGTGCCTCCCGGCACCGGCGAACCCGCGGTTGACCTCTGGGCATATGACGCTGGCCGCAAGCTGAATGACATAAGCCCAGTGCTCAAGAACAGCACCGGCACGTATGATGTCGTGCAACTCCTCGAGGTTCAAGCGAGCCGTGGCTATGACCAGAACCTCTTGAGTGGCGCGCGCCAGAACGCCCTCGATCACTGGCTCAACGGCCAGCGCGTGGCACCGTTCACGCGGTTGACCACACCAATCCAAGATATGCTGGACGCCTCGCGCAACATGCCGGTCGTCCCCAATCTCAACGCCCAGTTGCCCAACTTCTCGCCCCCTGGCGGCATCCCTGGCGGCATCCCTGGCGGGGGGAATGTCGGTGGCGGACCCTAGCCCGGCACGGCCAGGCATATAAGGCTCAGCATGACACGCGACCCTATAGATCGTCTCGCGATGAGCGGCACACCAGCATCCCGCGGTGTGCCGCCTCCACGTCTTCCCGCCTCGCCAGCGGCCAACCATAGCACTGAGGACAACCCTGGCGCTGAGGCATCACTGGCTCTCTCGCAAACGATCTCCCTCTATCTCCACATTCCGTTCTGCCATGCCAAGTGCCCATACTGCGACTTCAATACCTATGCCGGCATGCTGGACCTGGCAGAGTCCTACGTCGCCGCGCTGGTGGAAGAGATTGCCCTGGCCGGCGCGGCGGCGCGCCACGCCGTTGGCCAACGGCGCCGCTGCCGCACCATCTTCTTCGGCGGGGGCACGCCCAGTCTGCTCACCGCCGCGCAGGTCGCCGCCATCCTCTCCGCCGCTCGCCGCGCCTTCATCGTGGACGCGGATGCCGAGGTCTCGCTGGAGGCGAAGCCCGGCCGCATGGAATATAGCCACCTAGATGAGCTGCGCGGCGCGGGCATCACCCGGCTCAGCATGGGCGCGCAGAGTTTCGACGCCGCGCTGTTGCGCTGGCTGGGGCGCATCCACTCTCCCGACGAGATCGAGACGGCCTTCCACGCCGCGCGGGCCGCTGGCTTCACCAGCGTCAACCTCGACTTCATGTATGCCCTGCCCGGCCAATCGCTCACAACCTGGGCCGCCACACTGGAACGCGCCGTCTCGCTCGGCCCCGATCACCTTTCCCTCTACTCGCTCATCGTCGAGGAGGGCACCCCCCTGCATCGGTGGGTGCGCCAGGGCAAGGTACGCCCCGCGGATCAAGATATCGCCGCGGATATGTATGAGTTAGCTGAGGCGCGGCTAGATGCCGCCGACTACGACCACTACGAGATCTCCAACTGGGCACGTCCTGGCCATGCTTGCCAACACAATCTGACCTACTGGCATAACCTGCCCTATCTCGGATTGGGCGCCGGAGCGCATGGCTGGTTCGCTGGCCATCGCTATGCCGAGGCGCGGCCCATCCGCGACTACATCGCGCGGGTGCGCGCCGCCGTGGCGGGCGCCACTCCCCTGCCGCTGCCCGCGGCGGCGGTGGCGGAGGACGAGGTGATCTCCTTGGAGATGGCGATGGCCGAGACCGCCATCCTCACCCTGCGCCTCGCCGATGGGCTGGATCTCCGCGCGTTCGAGCGGCGCTTCTCGCGTCCCTTCTGGTCGGTCTATGGCGCACGCGTAGACGAACTGCGCACGTTCGGCCTGATCGAGTTGGCGGGTGAGCGGCTGCGGCTGACGCCACGTGGGCGGTTGCTGGGCAACGAAGTCTTCGAGCGGCTGCTGCCAGAAGGCGCCACAACGGCGTGACACGGCGGCGTGAGCGGCAATCGAGAGGCACATGGATGAGGCGCGGAGACATATGAGGCACGGAGACGAAGAACGGAAAGGTGCGTCTGGATACAACGCGGGGGCAGCGGATCCGCTCACTCGCGGCAGTGGCCCCCGCATATCTCACGCGCGTCTCTATGCTTCGCCCGTGCCCTCGCTGAGCTTCCCGTGCTCCAGCAGCCAGCGCGCGAACTCCAGTCGGCGATCATCAATCACACGCTCCAGATACTCCGCGTGGGTATAGAAGTTCTGACGTAGCGCATTCAAGCGCGACAGTTCTTCTGGGGTAAAGCTATCGCCAAGCGTGGCCGGGCGAGTGGTATTATTGGAACTGAACTCTCGTGGCATCATCTGCGTCCTCCTAGGTAGCGGAGCTAGGAGCTTTTCCTAACTATTCATCCCTAATTGCACGCGCCGTGCCAACTCCACAGGGAGAGGGCAATACGCACGCAAACTCATACGCGCGCACCAGCAAGCATGATGTCCGTCAGCCCGCGGCGAATGGGGCCTAGTGCCCCCTCTCCTCAGGCCACATGCCCGAAAGAACCCGCGACAGCGGAGACGACAAAAGAGGCGAGAAGAGCAGATGCGCGACGATCCACAGCGCCCTCCTACGCAAGCTACCCCCCGACCGCCAGGCGACGCCGCGCGGGACGCGCTCGCCGCGCTCGAGGCCACACGCGAGCCGTGGCGTCTCGCCGATGAGCTGCCCCCCACCGTGCTGCGTGCCGTACCCGGCCGCACCCCATTGCAGGTACAGATCCTCCACAACCGCGACATTCAGGGCGCTGAGGCCATCGAAGCCTTCCTAGCGGCGGATGGGCGATCCACGGGCGCCGCCGCCATACTCCCTGGTCTGCCCGACGCGCTCGCGCGCCTCCAGCGGGCCATCGCGGCGCGCGAGCGCGTCACCGTCTTCGGCGATTATGATACCGACGGCATGACCTCGTGTGCCATTCTGCTCCTCGCGCTGCGCGCGCTCGGCGCGGACGCCCACCCCTACATTCCCCGCCGCGATGACGACGGGCGCGGGCTGAATCCCGAGGCCGTGCGCGAGCTGGCGAACACGGGCACCACGCTGCTGGTGACCACCGATTGCGGCACCGCCAACGTCGCCGAGACGGAACTCGCACGCACGCTGGGCATGGATGTCATCGTGACCGATCACCACCCACCACATGGCGCGCTGCCCGCAGCCACCGCCATTGTCAACCCCGCGCTAGCGGGCGACTTGGCGGGCGAGAGCGCCGACCTCTCCGGCGCCGGGGTCGCTTTCCGCGTGGCCGAGGCGTTGCTCTCCTCTCCCGACCAGGCGGAGCGGCTCGCGTCACTGCTCGATCTCGTTGCCATCGGCACCATTGGCGATATCGTGCCGCTCACGCGCCAGAACTGGGCACTGGCGCGGGCGGGTCTGCGGCGGTTACGCCAAGCGCCGCGACCGGGCTTGCGCGCGCTCTTGGCCCGCACCGGGCTAGCGTCTGGCGACATCACCGAGCGCGATATCAGCTTTGCCCTTGCCCCCCGGCTCAATGCCGCGGCGCGCCTGGGCGAGCCAATGGCCGCCCTGCATCTGCTCGTGACGGATGATCCCGTCGAAGCGGCCCGGTTGGCTGACCAGCTCGATGCCCTCAATGCGCGCCGCCAGGTCCAACTTGAAGCGATGCTAGTGGAGGCACGCGCCCAAGCACGCGCGCAGATGGCGGCGCGACACGACCTCCCATCCATACTGGTCGTGATCGGCGAGGACTGGCCACTCGGCATCATCGGCTTGGTCGCCAGTCGGCTCGCCGACGAGTACAACCGGCCCGCCTTCGCCATCAGCCGCAACGCGCGCGAGTGCCGTGGATCAGGGCGCGGGCCGCAAGGCAGCCATCTCGGCGCGGCACTGGCGCGGCACGCGGAGTTGTTCCTCCGCTTCGGCGGCCACGAGCGCGCCGCTGGCTTTACCATCGCCACGGAGCACCTGGAAACCGTGCTTGCCTACCTACGCGCGGACGACGCCGCGGTGGGCGTGCCACCACCCGCGGCTGGCACGGCGGAGGCGCGTGATCTCCTGGTAGACTGCCGCCTCACTCTAAGCCGTCTCACCCTGGAGACGTACGCGGCGGTGCGTGCGCTGGCACCGTATGGACCAGGCTTTCCTGAGCCAGTCTTCATCTGTCAGCGGGTGCGGCTTGCGCGCTGTTGGCGCAGTGGCATCGAGGGGCGCACGCTGCGCCTCGCGCTGCGCGATGACAGCGGCGTCGAGCGGGTGGCGCTCTGGTCACGGCATGGCGACCTCTGTGACCAGTTGCGGGCCGCCCTTCCCGCCCTTCCCGCCTTCGATGTGCTCCTCACCTTGGGCGCCTATCAGCCCCGCACTGGCGCCGGCCAAGAACTGACGCCGCGCATCCGCATGCTCATCCCCACGCCCAACTGAAGCCGCCCAGGTAACGCGCCCGCATCGGAGGGCAGCGGCAGCACAAACAGCGGCGTCATAGCAGCGGCACCGCGCGGGCATCCTCACGTGGTGCCGAGAGCCACGCATCGTGCTTGCCGAGCGCGGGCACCCACGGCGGCAGTTGCATCAGCAACAGATCCGAGAGCGCCTGGAGGTATGGCTCATACATCTCACGCAGGTCGGTCAACCGCGCGTTGATCTCCTCACCAGCGGGCAGCGCGAACCCAACCGCGTCCAGCCGCTCGCGCAGTCGCGCCATCTCCTCCAACGGCAGGCGCTTGGGCACGGCGCTGCGCCAGGGGGCGTCGAGCACTTGGCTCAGGTCCACAGCGGCATGCCGCGCGATGGCAAAGGTCAGCCGTGCCTGTCGCCGCGCCGCGGAGCCACCAATACCGCTGATCACCAGCGCGCTGATATCCAGTATCGCCGCCAGCGCGGCCAGCCACGACTGGGATTCGTGCTGCGAGCGAAAATAGGCGAGGGCAGGATACGAGAGGTGACTTTCCAGCAGTTCCGCCGACCACAACTCCCACTCGCGCAGAAGCTGCGTGAGCGCGCCATCGAGATCACCCGCGCCGCCACGTCCGAGTAGCTCGATGGCGGTGGGCGGCGAGCCAGCGCGGGCATCCAGCAGCGAGACACACACCTCACGCCGCGAGAACGCCTGATACAGCACGGGCAGGTAGCCGATCACCAGCGCCAAGAAGCCGAACCCCACCCCCGCTTCGACCACCGTGATCAGGCGCGCCCCAGCCGAACGGGGCGTAATGTCACCCAAGCCAAGGGTGAAGAACGTCGTGCCACTCATATAGAGATCCGTGCCCAGGCTGATCGGCGCGCTCCCGCCATGCAGTTGCGAGCCGAGCGCCCACTGCAGAAGCCCAAAGCCGAACACCAGCGCCACCGCCCACGTCCCCAGCAACAGCAGCAGAGAGAGCGGCCCATAGAGGCTGAGGTAGCCCTCACGTCGCGGACGCAGCAGCCGCGTCCGCCCGATCTCTGACCAGCCGCGCCACAGCGTCTCGAGGAAGTAGCGCGCGAACCGGAAGCGCCGCGAGACCCGCCGCGGCAGCACGATGGTCTCGAACGTATCCCAGAGGATACCCAGAATCAGCAAACCGCCGAGAAGGCCCACCACCAAGCGTATCGCCATTGTCGCCTTGCGCTCCTCATCTCCATGCGGGCCTGGCGCGCACACCCCTCCCTCTATTGTACCGCACAGCGGAACGCCTGGGGAAACGCCGCGTATGGCGCCGCGGGCAGGGGGAAGCGGCCACACGAAAAGGCCCGGCCACCATCCGGGTGGCCGGGCGCATTCTCGAACTCGGAAATGGCGCCATGCACGTCTTCTCAGCGGTGAACTCCTAGTGCCAGACCGAGCGAGGGAAATGGTTCGCGGTTTGCAGATACCTCTCCTCATCCGCCTGGATGAGCAGCTTATGCATCAGCACCACGTCCGCCTCTGGCAGTCCTCCAACCGACGGTTGCACGCACAGGCGCTCAGTGATACGCCCGCTTTCGAGGACAAGCACCTGCCCTGGCCCGCGCGGCACCCGATAGACCCGACCTGTCCGTGATGGACTGGTAACCTCCAGATAGCCGGTATAGCAGATCTGCCGGTACTCTGGCTCGGTCAACAGCTCATGGAGCAGCGCCTCCGCCGTTCGCTCCGCCGGCACAGGCCACCAAGGGCGCATGCGAAGCCAAGGCCACACACGCGCACTGAGGGCGGGCCACGTCCACACCGCCAAGAGAAACCGCGCCACCACGACCAAGATGACAACGGTGACGACCAGCGCGCCCAGCGCGTCACTCATGGCCGCCACTGCCTAGCCGCCGACCACGCGCGGGAGCATCAGAATCTGCTCAGCCTCTGGATCGAATTTTTCAATCCGCTCCGCGGGCCGATCAGGCCGTACGCGCACAGCCGTCGCGCCACGCGCGCGCTGCTCGGCGAAGATGCGCTCCGCCTCGCGCACGGCGGCCTGGGCCTCCAAGTCACCTATCATCACCGCTGACTGATCCCACTGGTACCGATCATCTCCGTGGTGGGACAACACTCGTAGCACCCCCATGGCGCATGCCTCCTCTTCGCTATCCAGACCCTCATGGCCTGGAAACTTCCTGCGTGAGACGTTTGGGTCCTTCTGCGCCGGCGCTTGCGCGGAGCACAAGCCCGGTGGGGAGGGCCAAGCCAGTAAACGAGAGATCCGGCCCGATGCATACGAGTTCCGGCAAGCGTGGTGCCCAAGCCTCCATGCACCGTGTACTCGAACTATCGCACGTACAGCCGCGTCCCGCAAGGCCATCTGTGCATATTCCGGGCCAGCGGATGCGCTCGCGCGCCAAGCCAATCACCCACACGTGAGACGGGGGAAAGCGCGCCAAGCGCCGCGCCAAGCGCCGCGCCTTGACCTCAGCGCCGCGCCAGGGAGCGTAGCGCGTCGTCAAAGCCGCGCAGATCCAGCCACTCGCGCGCCGCCCCACCCACCACCACCGGCACGCGCTGGAGCGCCGCCACACTCGCGGCTCCCGCGAGTTGCATCGCCACCCGCAACTCAGCGAGGAACCGCTCCAGGAAGTCATGCAGTTCTCGCTCCCCCTCGCTGGCGGCTTTGAGGAAAGGAAAGCCCATCCCCACCAATGTCGCCCCCAGCGCGAGCGCCCGCGCGGCATCCAGCCCGGAGCGCACGCCGCCCGTCGCGATGAGGGGCAGTCCGGGCGCCCCCTGGCCCGCCTCCACCACCGCGATGGGCGTGACAATGCCCCAGGCGCGGAAGAGCCGCCCGATGTCCGCCGTGCGCGCGTCACCGCGAGACGCCGCACGATAGCTCTCCAGCGCGGCCATGCTGCTGCCGCCCGCCCCGCCCACATCAATCGCCGCGACCCCCGCCGCCTTGAGCGCGCGCGCCTGCTCATAGCTGATGCCCGCGCCAGTCTCCTTGGCGATGACCGGCACACCCACCGTGCCCACCAGCCGCTCCAGCGCGGCCACGCAGCCGCGGGCGCGGCGGTCCCCCTCGGGCTGGGCCGCCTCCTGCAAAAAGTTCAGATGCACCGCCAGCGCGTCCGCGCCAATCATCTCGATCGCCCGCGCTGCCTCGGCGGCGGTGAACGCGGGATGACGCTGCTGCGCGATGAGTTGTGGCGCGCCCACGTTCGCGATCAAGAAGGCACTCGGCGCCTTCGCCCGCACAACCGCGTAGGTGCGCGCAAGCTCCGGGCTAACGATGGCGGCGCGCTGGCTGCCCACGCCCATCGCCAGCCCATACTCCTCCGCCACCGCCGCCAGCTGCTCGTTGATCGCGGCGACATCCGGGTGCCCCCCTGTCAGCGACGAGACAAAGATCGGGTGCCGCAGCCGCTTGCCCAGGAACATGACCGAGGCATCAATCTCCTCCACGTCCACCTCTGGCAGCGCGCGGTGGATCAGCGCGATATCAGCCCACGAAGCCGCCTGTGGCGCGGCGATATCGTTGGCGAGCGAGATGCTGACGTGCTCCGCCTTGCGTTGTTTGACTTCTTCCGACATCGCCTCTCGTCCCTTTGCGCGATCACGTGCCCCGCAAAACCTGGAGTGGAACAGCGAGCACCCAGCGGAAGAAGCGCAACCGCGAAACGCGCTACCGCTCCCCAGCAGCCAAGAGCGCGCGGCGGGCCAACTCGCGTGCGAGCGGTAGCTTGTAGCCATTGTGGGCCAGCGGTGCCGCGCCCTCAACCGCTGCCTCCGCCGCCCGCTCCACCAGTTCCGGCGAGAAGGACTGCCCTTCAAGCATCGCCTCCGCCGCCCGCGCGCGCCAGGGCACATTAGCGACGCTCCCCAATACCAGCCGTACCCGCTCCACGCGCCCCGCGCGCAGCGTCATCTGCGCCGCCGCACTCACCAGCGCGAAGGCCCATGCCTGCCGGTCCATCACCTTCAGATACACGCCACGCGCGCCCTCCGGCTGAGCCGGCACACGGATCTCCACGATCAACTCGTCCACGCCCAGCCGCTGCTCACGCCGGTCGTCCGCCGTCGGCGGCGCCAAGAGGTCCGCCACCGCCAGCGAGCGCCGCCCGCCCGGCCCCATCGTCTCCACCACCGCATCCAGCGCCATGAGTGCCGGTGCCAGGTCAGAGGGATTGACCGCCACGCAGGGACTCTGGGCGAAGATGGCCTGATATTTGTTCTCGCCCTCCTGGGCAAAACAGGTCGCCCCCCCTTTGAGCCAACAGTCGAACGGCCCACGGAAATACCAACAGCGCGTGCGCTGCAAGAGATTCCCCGCCACCGTCGCCATCACCCGCAGTTGCGGCGTCGCCGCCTCGCGCACCGCCCACGGCAGAATAGGCAGCCGCGCGGCCAACTCCGTGTCGCGCTCGACGTCGGCCAGCGTGGTCAGCGCGCCGATCCGCACCTCACCGCTCTCCTCGAAGCGGATGTACCGCAGCTCGCGTGTCGGCTTGATATCAATCAACTGGGTCGGCGCCAGCAGCCCCTCCTTCATCAGTGGCAGCAGGTCGGTGCCGCCCGCGATGATCCTCGCCGCCCCCATCGCCGTCCCATCCGCGGCCAACGCCGCCAGCGCCTCCTGAGGGCTGCGCGCGACCGTATGCTCAAAGATGTTCAACTCGCTGCTCCCTCTCATCTCAGGCGCATCGGATCATCCCTACCGCGCCCGCTCCCTCGCCAGAGCACTCGCGAGCTTCCGCTACCGCAGCAGGTCGAGGACGCGGTCAGGTGTCAGCGGCAGCGCCGTGATTGGTCGGCCAATGGCGTGGGCGACCGCATTGGCGATGGCGCCCGGCGTCGGGATGATCGGCGGCTCACCCGCTCCCAACGCCCCCAGCGTATTGGCGCGCACGTTGGCCTCGCCAATAATCACGATATCTATCTCCGGCACATCCCTGATGGTCGGCACCTTGTAGTCACCCAGGTTGGGATTCAGCACCGTGCCCAAGCGCGCATCCACGATGCGCTGCTCCATCAGCGCGAAGCCCAGCCCCTGGATGATACCGCCCTCGATCTGGCTGCTGAAGGTCAGCGGATTGACGACGCGCCCGCAGTCGTGGACGGCCACGATACGCACCACGCGCACCTGCCCTGTCCCGATATCCACCTCGACCTCGGCGAAGTGCGCGCCGAAGGTGCGCACGGTCACCTCTTCGGCGTTCGGCCCGCGCATGCCCTTGCCCGTGACCTCATGGCCATCGAGTTGTTCCAGGAACGAGGCGACGCTGCCCATCTCGCGTCCAGTCTCGCGCGCGAAGATCGTGCCGTCACGCACCTCCAAGGCATCAGTGGGCGCCTCGGTCAGGTGGCTCACGATCTCCAGCAGCTCCTTGCGCGCCTCCGCCGCCGCCATGCGCACGGCGGGACCTACCGACGCCAGCGTCATGCTGCCGCCGCTGGGTGGCGAGAACAGGCCATATTCCGTGTCGCCCAACTCCACCCGCACCCGCTCCAGCGGATAGCCCAATTCCTCCGCGGCGACCTGCGCCAGCACGGTGCGCGTGCCGGTGCCGATATCCTGCGTCCCCGTCAGCACGACCGCGCTGCCATCGGGCAACAGCTTGGTGATGGCCTGAGCCGGTGGCCCCCCATCGCCGCCCCAGACCTGGCTCGCCATGCCAACCCCGCGGCGCGATGCCCCCTCCTGCCCCCGCGGATAGCGCCGCTCCGGCGCGTCGCGCGTGGCCCAACCAATGCGCTCAGCGCCGATGTCGTACGCCTGGAGCAGCGTCTTCACCGCGTAGGGCCGGTCCAGCAGTTGGTAGCGCTCGGCGAAGTTCTTGCGCCGCAGCGCCAGCGGGTCGAGGCCCAGGGTGAAGGCCAGGCGATCCATCGCCACCTCAAGCCCCGCCATGCCCTCCACCACGCCTGGCGCGCGGAAGGCGGCCTGCGTGCCCAGGTTCGTGCGCGCGGGCACATCTACCGTGCGCACATTCGCGCATTGATAGAGTTCCTTCGCTGGCAGCCCGACCGGCGCGAACCACCCGCCAAGCGCGCCAACATTGCCGACGGTGCGCAGCTCCAGCGCGGTCAGCGTGCCATCGCGCGTCGCGCCCAGGCGATAGGCCTGGTGGCTGGCGGGGCGGTTGCCAGCGGCGAGGTTCTCCTCCGTGCGGCTCAACAGGTAATGCACAGGGCGGCCCAGCTTCATCGCGGCATAGGCGGCGAGCAAGCCCGACTCGTGCGCGCCAAACTTGCTACCGAAGCCACCGCCCATATACTGCGTGATGACCTCGACCTGATTCTTCTGGAGGCCCAGCGCCTTGCTGATCTGGTCCCGCGCGCCGAAGATATCCTGTGTCGAGCTCCAGACCATCAGCGTGCGCCCGTCCCAACTCGCCACCGCGCCATGCGTCTCCAGGCTGTTGTGCAGGGCCGTCGGCGTCTCGAACGACACCTCGATGGTCACATCCGCCTCCGCCAGTCCCCGCTCCACACTGCCACGCTCATAGGTCTTTGGCCACTCCGCCGAGATACTATTCGTCTCAAACCCAGTGCTGACCTTCGGCGCGTCGGGCGCCAGCGCCGCCTCGGGCGCCGCCACGAAAGGCAGCGGCTCATACTCGACGGCAATGCGCGCGGCGGCATCCGCTGCCTGAGCGTGCGTCTCCGCCACCACCAGCGCCACCTCCATGCCAGCGAAGAGCAGCTCTTCCGCGAAGATCGGCGTGCCACGATACGGCTCGCGATAGTCGCCCGCGTTCTCCCGCGTGAAGATCGCCCGCACCCCCGGCATCGTCTCGGCGTGGCTGACATCCACCCGCGTCACGCGCGCATGGGCATGCGGTGAGCGCAGAGCGGCGGCATAGAGCATACCGGGCAACTGGATATCATACGTGTAGCGGGCGGCGCCCGTCACCCGCTCGCGCGCATCCACCCGTGGCGTCCCCTGCCCCACAATCTTCAGCTCCGCCTCCGGCCCCCAGACAGGTGGCTCGTCGCCCTCCAGCACGACGCGCTTCTCTTCCACCGCGCCTTCGAACTCCAAGTGCGTCGTGACGATGCGTATCGGCATGAGGCTTTTCCTTTCACCGCCCCCGGCGGCGCGCCTGAGCGTTGCCCGACCAAGCTTCCACGTGCTCCGCGTGGCTCGTTACCGCGATGCGGCGAGCGCGCGCCCAGCAGCCAGAATCTTCGCGTACGCGCCACAGCGGCAGAGATTGCCCGCCATCCCCCGCTCGATCTCGTCATCGCTCGGATGTGGGTTGCGCGCCAGCAGCGCCTTCATCGCCAGAATCTGCCCCGGCGTGCAGAAGCCACATTGCAGCGCGTCATGCGCGGCGAACGCCCGCTGTATCGGATCCAACTCACCATCACGCGCTAGCCCCTCGATGGTCGTGATCGCCCGCCCTTCGCACTCAACCGCCAGCAGCAGGCAGCTATACACCGCCTCGCCATCCAACAGCACCGTGCAGGCGCCACACTGCCCCATCTCACAGCCAGGCTTCGCCCCCGTCAGATGCAGCCCCATGCGCAACGTTTCCAGCAACGTCTCGCGCTCCTCAACGGCCACATCATGCGCCGTGCCATTGACCATGAGCCGTAGAGTGACCACGTGCCGCGCCGCCGCCGCGGGCCTTGGTGGAGTGACGGATGGCTGATCTGTCATTGCGCTCGGCCTTTCCTAGAGCGTGGAGAGCGTGCGGCCTCGATGCCGCCGCCGAATCGGAAGTGTAGCATAGCGCCGCCCACACCATCCAGCCACATCATCCCACCCCGCTTGACGTGCTGGGCCACGTCCCCGTATAGTAGCCACGCGAGGGTGGCATGTGAGTACACAGCGCGGCGAAGGCGCGACAGACACCAGGCAAGGTCGAGGGGGGCGGATGTGCGCGAGCTGAATCGGCGGCGCGTGACGGCGGCGGCCAAGAGTCATCACGCCTCAAAGGACGAGTTGCGCGAAGCCAGGCAACGCCTCAAGGACATCGAGAGCGAGCTGCGCCAGATCGAGCTCCTGCCAGAGACGAAGCATGGCGAGGTGCGCGCCATGCGCTACGAGCGTGTGCTGCGCCTGCGCGCGATGCGCGACGAGTTCCAGAGCATGTTCCCCATCGAGCAACCCTCGCGCGCCAGCAACGCCCTGCTGGCCCTCGTGATGACCGTCGCCTCGCTCGCGCTCTGCGGCTTCCTCATCGGTGGCGGCTACCTCGCCCTAAATCTCATCAATCAGAAGCCCGACCCGGTCAACACCGCCAACAGCTTCTGGGACCAGATGAAGCAGGGCAACTATCCCACCGCGCGCGCCAGCTTCTTCTCCCCCACCCTCCGGGAGCAGCTCCCCCTGGAAAACTTCATTGCCAGCGCTCATCAAGCGGATGTCCAGTTTGGCCCCATCACCAGCTATGTCTTCGTGAAGCAGAGCGGTGACTTCAATCAAACCGGCACCATCACCTATAGCATCACGCGCGGCACGCGCGTCAAATACACCGTCACGCTCAGCATGGTGCTCTTTCGCAATGCCTGGGGGATCAGCGACCTGAACGCGGCGGTGGCCCCAACGCAGGCCGGCGTGCCCGCACCCAAGCCCAGCCCCACCTCCGTTCCCACCGCCACCTCCACACCCTAGCACCCCGCCTCGCCCCCGCGCGCACCTCGCCCCCGCGCATCCTCACCGCGCGCATCCTCACCGCGCGCATCCTCACCGCGCGCATCCT
>JADMIN010000649.1 GCA_015478575.1 Ktedonobacterales bacterium
GTACCTGCTCAGGAGGGGTTGCGTAGGCTGGTAGAGTAAAGGCATGACGGACCAGGAACGGATCGCTCAACTTGAGGCCGAGAATGCGGCGCTGCGCCACGAACTGAGAGCGGCACAGGCGACGATGACACGCTTGCAGGCGCGGATTGGCGAGTTGGAGGCGCGGCTGGCCAAAGATAGTCAGAACAGCAGCAAGCCGCCGGCCAGCGATGGGTTGGGGCGCCGCCTGCGGCGAGTCCGGACGCCCAGCGGGAAGCGGGCGGGTGGGCAAGTGGGGCATGTGGGACATACGCTGACGCTGGTCGAGACGCCCGATGTGGTGGTGCGCCATGCCCCGGTCGTCTGCCCCCAGTGCCAATCCAGCCTGGAGGCGGTGGCGGGCACACTGGTCGAACGGCTCCAAGTCCATGACCTGCCGCCGCTGCGCTTGGAGGTCACCGAGCACCAGGTGGAGCAGGTATGCTGTCCGGCGTGTGGCACGCAGAGTCGGGGCGCTTTTCCCGCGGCGGTGGGCGCGCCCGCCCAGTACGGCCTGCGGGTGCGCGCGGCCGCGGTCTACCTGAACCACTAGCAGTTGGTTCCTGAGGAGCGCACCAGCGAGGCACTGAGTGATCTGTTCGGCGCGGCGGTAAGCGATGGCACCATCGCCACCTGGGGAGGGCAGGCGTCGGAGACGCTGGCACCCACCGTCGCGCACATCGCCGACCTGGTGGCGGCCGGGTCCCAGCAGCACGCGGATGAGACGGGCGTGCGCCTCGCCGGCAAGCCGCACTGGCCGCACGTCAACAGCACGCGCTGGCTGACCTCTCTGACCTCTCTGGCCTGGCATGCCAAGCGCGGGCAAGCGGCGACCGCGGCGATAGGCATCTGGCCACGCTTCCGCGGGCGGGCCACGCATGACCGCTGGGCCAGCTATGACGCCTACCAAGCGTGTACGCATAGTTGGTGTGGCGCGCATTTGGTCCGCGATCTGACCTTCCTGGCGGAGGAACACCACCAGACCTGGGCCGGGGCGCTGCGTGATCTGCTGTTGAGCATGCACCAGGCGACCGAGCAGTGGCGCGCACAGGGGGTCCGGCAGGTGCCGCTACACGAGCAGGCCGAGTGGATCGCGCAGTACCATGACGTGCTCGCCCACGGGTATGCCGCTCAGTCGCCCCCTGCTCCACGCCCAAGCGGACGCCGCGGCCGACTCAAGCCGTCGCCGGCCAAAAACCTCCTCGATGCGCTGCTGGGCCAGGCCGAGCGCGTGCTGGCCTTCCTGACCGATCTGCGCGTCCCCTTTACCAACAACCAGGCGGAGCGCGATCTGCGCATGGTCAAAGTCCAGCAGAAGATCTCGGGTACCTTCCGCAGCGACGATGGGGCCACCGCCTATTGTCGCCTGCGCAGCTACCTCTCGACGATGAGAAAACAGGGCCGCGGCATGCTCCAGGCGCTCACCGCGGTCTTCAACGGATGCCCCCTACCCGTCGCCTGGGGCTCCTGAGCAGTTACGAAAGATCACGCTTCTCCAGAGCACTGGTGCTCTTATGAAGAGCGAGAGGAGATCAGCACCAACATGAACATCACTATACGACAGCCAAGCGCCTTCTTGCCAATCGCACTCTCGTTCGCCGCCCTCGCCCTGGTAGTGGGCTACGTTGCGCTCTTCGGCGTCGTCCGTGAAGCCGATGAGGGAGCTGTCGCCCATGTCTGGCAGCTCCTCATAGCCGTGCAGCTACCGATCATTGCGTTCTTCGCTATCAAGTATGTGCCGCGGAGTCCAAGGCAAGCGGTGCTTGTCCTCGCGCTCCAAATCATGGCGGTGCTTGCTGCTTGCGCCCCCGTCTTTCTGCTCAACCTCTAGCGTGAATGGGGCCGCCCCGCTTTCGTGGCTCCCGCTTTCGTGGATGGGGTACGGGAGGTTGCATCGT
>JADMIN010000650.1 GCA_015478575.1 Ktedonobacterales bacterium
AGGGTGCGCCGATTGCCGCGCAGCGCCTCGGCCAGTGCGCCGCGCCGCCGCGCCGAGAGCAACTCACCGACCAGCGAGCCACGGTCCGCTCGCAGGCGCGCGTGGCGCGTCAGCAGCGCGTTGATCTCGTCGGAGCGCGTCAATCGCTGTTCGCATGCTCGTACCTCGGCACCGAATTGCTCGCGCCGGGCGATGCTCTCCAGCCCGGCCACGTCGGACTCCTCGATGCCGAGTTGCGCACCGAGGCCCGCGGCCATCTGGTCGCGCTTGCGCCCGGCAAGCCAGCCGGTCACAGGGGCCTTGCGCGCCCCGAGGCGGCGCATCTCCTCCGCGGCGCGCCGCAACTCCGCCGCGCCGATGGTCGCGGCGGCCTCTTCGTTGTAGGCGGGAGCGGCGGTGGCGGCGAAGTCAGCGTGTGTGCGCGTCCAGCGCAGTTCCATCTCCAGCAGGCCCGCAATCTCGGCATCAAGCTGCGCAAGCTCGGTATCGGCCCCACGCAGGCGCTCTTCCAGCATCTCGATCTCGCCGGGCCGTGGCCTGGGGGGGGCGCCGGTGCCGTCGAAGAGGTTGTCGAGGAATTTCTTGAGTTCATCACGGTAGCGCCGGTCGCCGCCGCGCAGGACCACCGTCAAGCTCCCCAGGTGGGGCTTGAGCTTCTCGACTACGACATCTACGGCCTTGTTCATCTTGGAGGAGAGCAGCACGGTCTGGCCGCGCGCGACGGCATCGAGGATGAGCTGGGCGATGGTGAAGGATTTGCCGGTTCCCGGCGGCCCGATGACCAGGGTGAGCGGGCGATGTTCTGAGTGGCGCAGCACCTTCACCTGGGCGAAGCTCAGCTCGGCGCCAGAGAGGATGGGGCGCGTGGGTGCTTCCGCGGGCGCCTCATGGATTGGGTCGGGCAGGGCGCCCTTGGCTTTGCCGCGGATTTTGCCCCGCGTGGGCTTGGGGGCATCCTCGCTGAAGACAGCGGCGAGCGGTGCGGAGACTTCGCCGGTGTTGCCCATGATCTGGAGCTCGGTCAACACGCCGCGTGCCTCCTGAGGGCGGCGCACCAGCGCCATCGCCGAGGCACAGAGCAACTGCACGGGACTCTCTAGCAGGGCGCGCACGGCCTCCTCGGTTTGCAATTCGGGGAACGCTTCTAGGTCGTTGGTGCGGAGGTCGGGAATAAGCTCGGCCACGACGGCGGCGAACTCGCGGATGGCGGCGCCATCGAGCGGCGCGGATGGCACCTGCCCGAGGATGGTCTCGGCATAGGCCTGGGCCTGCTCGTCGGTCTCCGCGTCAATCAGCGAGGCGAGCAGGGGGAAGTTGACGTGCTGCTCCTCTAGATCAACGGTCAGGAAGGCCTGCGATCCTTCCTGCTCGATGTGGGCTGGCCAGTAGAGCAGCGGTGCGCAGAAGAGGTCGCCTTTGCGCTTGGCGCCCTCCGCTGGCCCACGCCCAACGAGGAAGAGCGAGCCATAGATCAGGAATTTCTCACGGCGGTTGACATCGGCGGCGTTCTGCGCGGTCACGCCGGTGCTGAGCGGGACGTCGATGCGATCTTTGAGGGCGGTGGCTAACAACTCTGTCTCGTCGCCGAAGACCAGGTATTCAGCCTGATTCTTATCGAGGATGTTGGTAAGCGTGCCGCCACGTGAGTCGGCGGAAAAGCAATCGTGGTAGTAGCGGCATACGCCCGCGAAGAGCGGCGAGGTTGGCCCAGTCGGCTCCCGCTCGCCAACGGGAAGATCCTGCCAGTCAGAGACGGGCGTCAGCCCGGCGCGCGCGGGCGCCTCAACCTCGGTCATCTCCTGGGTGGTGTCGGTCGTTCGCCCACGTCGGAACACTGCCATGTCTCCCCCCTCATACGTCACCGGTGTGCGCGCACTCATGCGAGCAGCGCAAGCGCCCGTGCGTGGGAGTATAGG
>JADMIN010000651.1 GCA_015478575.1 Ktedonobacterales bacterium
GGACTCGGTTCCCCCGCTCATCGGTGAGGCCGGAGCGGTCGGCGTGCAGCACGACCCGCTCTACACCTTCGCTGGTGTCCTCCGACGCGGTGGCCCCGGCGGCTTTCATCCTCCAGAGCCGCCGCCGCTGGTGGACGACCTGGCCGCGATCCAATATACCAGTGGCACGACAGAGGCGCCGGTCGGCACACTGCTCACCCATGCCAACCTGGTCGCCAACGCCTCGCAGGTGCGCTACTGGCTGCCCGAAGGTCGGCCTGGCGACGAGCGCATCTTGGCCGTCCTGCCCTTCTCGCACGCCTATGGTCTGACCGCCTGCCTCAATTTCGCCCCGCTCCTCGGCGCGACCCTCATCTTGCAGCCGCATTTCGAGGCGCGTGACGTGCTGGAGTCCATCGCTCGCCACCAGCCGACGCTCTTCCCTGGCGTACCGCCGATGTATCAGCGCCTGGCCAACTATCCTGGCGTACGCAAGTTCGGTATCGCCTCGATTCGTGCCTGTATCAGTGGCGGCGCTCCGCTGCCCATTGAGGTGCAAGAGGCTTTCGAGAAGCTGACACGAGGGCGGCTGGTAGAGGGCTACGGCCTGACTGAGGCCAGCCCAGTCACGCATGCCACGCCCATCAGCGGGCGACGCAAGCCGCGCTCCATCGGCCTGCCCCTGCCAGACACTGAGGCCAAGATCGTGGATATGCGCACTGGTGCGGACCTGCCGCCGGACCAGCCCGGCGAGTTGCTGATCCGCGGGCCACAGGTGATGCGCGGCTACTGGAACCGCCCAGAGGAGACCGCGCGCATCCTAGCGGATGGTTGGCTGCGGACCGGCGACGTGGCGCGTATGGATGAGGACGGCTACTTCTTCATCATTGACCGGATGAAAGATATCATCGTCGTGGATGGCCATACGATCTACCCACGCGATATCGAGGAGGTCCTCTTCGAGCATCCTAAGGTACTTGATGCCGCTGTGGTGGGCGTACCCAGCGCTGAAGGGCCGCCTCGGGTGCGGGCCTATGTCGTGCTGCGGCCCGATGAGCGCGCCACGTCCGACGAGCTGCTGGCCTTCTGCCGCCAGCGCCTAGAAGCCTACACGGTACCCTCTACCATTGCCATTCTTCCTGAGCTGCCGCGCAATGCGGTCGGCAAAGTTCTGCGCCGCGTCCTCGCTGAGCGGCAGGAGTGAGATGCGAAGTCGGCAAGACGCCAGCGGCACATGCGGGCTGGCTGGATGGAGCGGATGGAGAGGCCACCGCGTGCGGTTTATCCGTTCCTCCGATGCCCACCAGATCGTCTACACTACAGAGTGGCAAAGCATGGCGGCGCTCCTCGTAGGGGAGCCGATCCTAAAAGCGGTGCGCCGCCGTCTACGCTCTTGTGCGAGTACCGACTCTATTCAGTCTATTCCGCTGCGAGACAGGGAGTCTGCTGATGCGAATTGAAGGCACGTATACCTTTCCCACGCCGCTGGAGCGCGTCTTCGCCGCACTCACCGAAGCGGACGTGCTCACACGCGCCGTCCCTGGCTGCGAGCGGCTGATCCAACTGGGGCCAGTAGGCGAAGATGGCCTGATGACCATTGAGATGCGCCTGCGCGCGGAGGCTGGGGCCGCCATCTACACTACCACGGCGGAGATCCTCGCGCTGCGCAATCCTGCCCAACTGCGGCTGGACGTGCATGGCCTCGGCCCCGCCGGGCCTATCGCCGCCCACGGCACCCTGCGCCTGGTGGAAGAAGACGGGCATACGCGCGGCCTCTACCGCTGGGAAGTCGAGCCCCAGGGTCTGTGTAAGGAGCACCAGATGGCCCTCAGCGATGGCGCCGGCCAACGCCTGGCCCAGACCTTTTGCGAGCGGGTGGACGCCGCCCTACGCGGCAGCACCAGCAACGACGGCGCCAGCAATGGGCACATGCC
>JADMIN010000020.1 GCA_015478575.1 Ktedonobacterales bacterium
GTGGTCGCCAGATGGCGCACGGCTGGCCTTCACGCTGGACCGCGCCGACGATGCCCCCGATATCTGGATATGGGAGCCTGCGACGGGCACCCTCTGGCAGGCGACGCGCAGCGCGCGTGGCGCTCTTCCGCGCGAGCGCTTCGTCGCGCCGGAGCTTGTCCACTACCCGACGTTTGATGGCCGACAGATACCCGCCTTGCTCTTCACGCCGCGCGACCTGGAAGCGCGTGGGCTGCCCGTGGTGGTCTACGTTCACGGCGGGCCAGAGAGCCAGTTCCGCCCAAGCTTCAATCCGGTCATCCAGTATCTGGTGAACCAGGGGTACGCTGTCCTCGCGCCCAACGTCCGCGGCAGCACCGGCTACGGGTATGCATACCAGAGTTTGGACGACGTGCGGCTGCGTATGGATTCGGTCAACGATCTGCGCCACGCGGCGCGCTGGCTCAGCGACAATGGCATCGGTGATCCGCGCCGCATCGCCGTCATGGGCGGCAGTTACGGCGGCTTCATGGTGCTTTCCGCCCTCACGACCTATCCTGACATCTGGGCCGCGGGGGTGGATATCGTCGGCATCGCCAACTTCGTCACGTTCCTGGAGAACACCGGCCCGTGGCGGCGCAAGCTGCGCGAGCCGGAGTATGGCAACCTGGAACGCGACCGCGAGTTCTTGGAAGCGATCTCGCCGATCAACGCGGTGGAGCGCATCAGCGCGCCGCTCTTCGTCGTCCACGGCGCCAACGACCCGCGCGTGCCGGTGGGCGAGGCCGAGCAGATCGTGGCGGCGCTGCGCACGCGAGGCGTGCCGGTCGAGTATCTGCGCTTCGAGGATGAGGGCCACGGTCTGCAGAAGCGTGCCAACCGTCTGGTCGCCTATCCCCAGATCGCGCGCTTCCTGGATCGCCACGTGCGCGACCGCGCCTAGCGCGGACACCAGCGACCGTCTGCCGCACCCGTATGCGGCAATGGAGCATGGTCGTCATGCGGGCGGGCGGTAGCGCGCGCCATCTCAGCTTGTTTGCGAGAATGGCCGTTGACACCTGTCCACACCGCATGGTATGCTAGTGAGGCTTGCCCGGCGGGAATGGAATGCCGGGCCTTTCCCCTTATCGCTTAGGCGCCACCGCGCCTAGGTATGGAGGCAGAGTTCGGCAATGGTGAAAATTCGCCTCATGCGTGTGGGCATGAAGGGCGCTCCAAGCTATCGCGTCGTGGTAGCGGATGTCCGCTCACCGCGCGATGGGCGCATTATCGAGAACATCGGCTGGTACAATCCCTTGACCGAGCCATCGAGCATCAATATCAATCCAGAGCGCGCGCGCTACTGGATGAGCGTGGGGGCGCAGCCTTCAGATTCCGTACGCTCGTTGATGGAGCGCACGGGCATCCTCGCGAAGGTCGCCAGAGGGACGCCCGCGACACCCGCGACCGCGGTGGAGCAAAAGTAGCGTGCGGCACGACCACGCGACGGAGAGCAACGCATGCACGGCTTGATTCAATTTATCGCGCGCAATCTGGTGGATGATCCCGACGGCGTGCAGGTGCGCGTCATCCGCAGCGACCGCTACGCGACCGTGCTTGGGCTGCACGTGAGCAGCGAAGACCTGGGCAAGGTGATTGGTAAGCAGGGGCGCGTCGCCAAAGCCATGCGCACGCTCATGCGCACCAGCGCGTCGCTCCAAGGCAAGCAGCATATCGGGCTGGAGATTGATGACCGAGAGCCACGCCAACCCTACTGAAGCCGCGCCGTCGCCCACCGCGTCACCTGACCACCACCAGAGCGCGCGCGCCGATGACGCCTGGGCCGCCATTGGCGAGGTCGTGGGGACGTTCGGCATCCGTGGCGAACTCAAGGTCAACCCCCTCACGGATTTCCCCGATCGCTTCCTGCGCACACGCACGCTCTATATGAGCGAGCCGCGCATGGACGACACGCGCACTCCTCACGATATCGCCCACGCCCGCACGCACAAAGGGCAGGTCATCCTGCGTCTGGCGGGCATCGAGACAGTGGATCAGGCTGAGCGTCTGCGTGGCGCGTGGCTCTGGATTCCCACGAGCGAGATCACCCCTCTGCCCCCTGACCAATTCTATCTGCACGATGTCGTCGGCTTGCGTGTTGAGGACATGGCCGGGCAATGCCTGGGCGAGGTGAAGGACGTGCTCACCGGCGTCGGCAACGACCTGCTCGTGGTGCGCGCCGCAACGGATGGGCGCGAGGTGTTGCTGCCCGCGGTAAAAGCCTTTATCAAAACGGTAGATCTCGCGGCGGGGCTGATGCGTGTCGAGCCGATTCCCGGCCTCTTCGACGAAGGGGCTGATGAAGCCCGCTGACCACCACACGCATCCCGCATCGGGTGGAATGGCCAGCACTTGCGGCCACCGCGGGATTTAGCGTATCCTCCATCGTGAGGAGCCGTCGGCCCGCGCCTTGGCAGTCCGCGCGCCTCGCGTTGAGAGCAATGTGTTCACCACATAAGGTCATCATCACCCTATGCAGGACAGCATCACCCAACCGCTACGGTCTGGCATCGCGCGGGTGCGTGGCCAACTCCAGTTGTGGCCCTGGCGCCTGATCATGCGGCGCCTCTCCATGGTCACCACCGTGGGCATGTTCCTGGTACTCGTTATGGGCACGCTGGTCACCAACAGCGGGTCGGCCCAGGGCTGTGGCAACTCGTGGCCGCTGTGCCACGGCCAGTTCATCCCACAGTTCGCCGTGAGCACGGCCATCGAGTTCAGTCACCGCGCCGTCACTGGCATCGAGTCGCTGCTCGTCTTCGCGCTGACGGCCGGAGTGCTCTGGCTCTGGCGTGAGCGCCGAGAGATCCGTATCCTCGCGCCGCTGATGCTCATCTTTCTGCTGGCGCAGGCGGCGCTCGGCGCGCTCGCGGTCAAGTACCCCCAGACGCCCTCGGTCCTCGCCCTGCATTTCGGCATCTCGCTCATCTCCTTCGCGAGTATCCTGCTCACCGCGCTCTTCATCCACGGCATCAGCGGCTGGGACCGCCTGCGTGACCGCGCAATTCCCACAGGCTTCCGCCGATTGGTCTTCGGCGTGGCGGTGTATAGCTATGTTGTTGTCTACCTCGGCGCCTATGTCCGCCATACCAACTCGCAGCTTGCCTGTGTGGACTGGCCGCTGTGCAACGGACGCATCTTCCCCGGCTTCATCGGTGGAGTCGGCATTATGTTCACGCATCGTGTCGCCGCGCTGCTGTTGACCGTGGGCACCCTCTGGCTCTACCTCTGGTCACGGCACCTGCGTCGTGCCCGCCCTGATCTGTATTGGGGCGCGCTCGCGGCACTGATCCTCGTGGTCCTTCAGGCGCTGGAGGGCGCGATCATCGTCTATAGCAAGATGGAGGTCTTCAGCACGCTCGCGCACGGTGGGCTAGTCGCGCTGCTCTTTGGCGCGCTGAGCGCGCTGTGCCTGTATGTGCTGCCGCGCCCACGGACGGTCCGCCAAACCGAGCGGGCGAGTCGCGCTGGGACACTTCCGGCGCGTGCCACGCTCAGCCGCCGAGCCACCACAGCCACGAAACGCTAATCGTGCCGCGCGGCTGCCGCGCGGCGGATCGTGCCCCGCATACCTACCCACGAGCTTGCCTCGCGCGGGCACGTGGGGCGTCTTGTTGCGCGTAGCGGGGACCCTAGGCCAGTTGGGATGCCCCATTGTCGCGGTTGGGCACTCTTCAGCGCTGGACGGGGAGAGCGTGGCGTATGGGGGTATTGTCTCTCTGCGCGAGGCGGGGAGCACGCGGAGGCGCCTCAGAGGAAGGTCGAGATGCGCGGAAAAACTAGAAGCCACCAGGGACCCTCTCTACGAGGAATCCATGGTGGCTCCAAGAGCTTTCGGTGAGGAGGAGCCGGAGTTAGCGGCCCCTCATACACCTAGAGCAGGAAACCATTCCAGGGGCCAAAGCCCTGCTGCTGGCTCACGCTGAAGAGCACCGAGAACGGCGTCTCATGCGCGACCGCGGTAGCGACTTGCACCCAAGGCGTGGTCACCGAGAGGTTGAGGCTCAGCGCCACAACACCGTGCAGCAGACCGAACAGCGACACTCCGTGAAGGAGCTGGCTGATCGTCGGCAGGTTGAGGCTCTCGCTATTGCTGATGCTCAGGCCAAGCTTGATGCCCAGACCCTGATCACCGGCAAGGTTGATGTTCGAGGAACCCCAGTTGCCGCCCAGCCCATTCAGCGACAGGCCGCTCAAAACGGCCGGCGTGCTGAGGCTGGGAGCGCTGAACGTGCTGCCGTTGCCCACATTGGCGCGGAAGCTGGCGAGCGCGGGCTGGCCGAAAGAGCCAGTGCCGCATCCGCAACCCGAATTCCCTCCCCAGGGGAAGAAGTACTCGGGATAGTTGTAGGCGTAGGCCTCCGAGTCCGTGGCACCATGCTGCGTGAGATCTTGGTCCACGGAGTTGTTGGATTCGTTGGAAGCGTACTGGTCGGATGAGCCGCACCACCAGCAGCCGCACGAGCAATTGTGGCTCAGGTTGACGTTGGTGGCCTGGCCGCGGAGGCCGACCAACGACGTCTGGTTCGCATGCTGGACGGAGGCCGCCGTGGCGATCGCCGTCGCGTTCTGCTGACCACCGAAGCACCCAAAGTCGCACCCCCAGAAGAACGGCAGACCGACGTTTTCCGCATCCGCGTAGACGTAAGCTGGCGCATCCTGGTGAATGTTCTGGTTGACTTCGTTGTCAGTGGTGTTGTAGGCGTCTTGGTACGTGCTGTTCCAGAAGTCGCAGCCGCAACGGCCACCGACGTTCAGGTTCGTGGCCGAACCGTAGACACCATTCGCCTGGTACTGGCTGGCCGTCTGGACCGGAGCCGCGCCGGCGATCGCCGTCGCGTTCTGGGAGCCGGCGAAGCCGCAGCCGCCACACACATCCCCAGGAACCCAGATGAGGCTGGGATAGTTGTAGGCGTCCGCCTCTACATAGCTGGGAGCATCCTGATGGATGGTCTGGTAGCCGCCGTCAGACTCGCCATTGTAGGTGGTGTTGTCGGCGTACTGGTCAGGTGAGCTTGCGCCCAGGCTGACGTTGGTGGCCGTTCCCACCACTTTGTCGGACTCGAACTGGCTGGCCAGTTGGCGTGGCGCCGCGACCGCAACCGCGAACGCTTGCTGATGGCCACCGAAACCGAAACCCCAGTTCTCCGCATCGGCGGTGACGCCGTAGTCGTTGCCATCGAGGGAGGCGTTCTGGGTGATCTCCTGCGAAGGGTAGTTCTCGGTGTCGTTGTTGGCATCCTGCGTGCCCCAGTTGAAGCCTTCGCACGAGCAGCTAGTGCCGAGCCAGGTGTTGAGCGCCTGGCCACTCACGTTGCCGAGGTAGACTTGGGAAGCCGACTGGATCGGCTGCGCCGCGGCAATCGCCGTGGCATTCTGAACGCTCCCGAGGCCATGCTGGCTGCCGCAGCCACACTCATCCCAGATGATCGAATCGCTGGGATAGTTGTAGGCATAGGCGGTCACATCGCTCGGGGCCCTCTGCGTGATCTCTTGGCTGGGATCACTCTCTACGTAGTTGTCAGCGTACTGGACGTTGTCGTTGCCCCACTGGTCGCAGCCACAGGAATGGCTGGCGCCGGTGAAGATGTTGACCGCGGAGCCACTCACGCTGTCCAGCATCACCTCGTTGGCGGTCTGGACGGGCGCGGAGGTGGCGATGGCGGTGGCGTTCTGGACGTTGTCAGAGCTGGAGCCGAAGCCCAAGCTGTCGCAGATGTCGAGGCAGTAGATGCTGGGGTTGTTCTCCGCATCGGCGGTCACGTCCGCGCCAGCATTCTGCGTGATGTCCTGCGAAGGGCCGGTGTACACGTAGTTGCCGTAGTCGTTCTCATGACCCTGATAGCTCGGGCCCGAGGCGCTGAGGTTGATGTTGGTCGCTTGACCGGAGGCGTTGACGAGCATCGCCTCGCTCGCGCGCTGGACGGGAGCCGCGGCGGCAACCGCCGTGGCGTTCTGGATGTTGTTGGTGCCGAAGCTGCCCCAGGTGTTCTGGCCGCAGCCGCAGCCCTGCCACGTGTTGGTGTTCCACATGCCGAGGCCGAAGCCGAAGCCGTTGTTGTACGCATCCGCCTCAACCGTGGCCGGGGCGTTCTGCGTGATGTTCTGGTTGTCTTGGTTGTTGCTATAGGTCTGGTTCTCGGCATCCTGCGAGCGATAGCCGAAGCTGTCGCACGAGCAGCCGGAGCTGAGGTCGGTGTTGATCGCCTGGCCGGTCACCTTGAAGCCCATGCGCTCGCTGGCGGACTGAGTGGGATCAGCGATGGCTGTGGCCTGGGCGCGCTGGGAATTGCCGAAGCCAATGACGGAGTTCTCCGCATCGGCGGTCGCATCGGATTTGGCGTGCTGGTCAATGGTCTGGGTGTCGTCACCGCTGTTGGTGGTGACATTGAACGCGAACTGATCGGTGTTGCCGCCGAGGCCGACATTGGTCGCAATGCCGGAGACGTAGGCCGCCGAGAGCTCGCTGGCGGACTGTTTGGGAGCGGCGACCGCGATGGCCGTCGCATACTGGTGGTTGCCGAAGCCGAAGGCGTCGTTGGTCGCCGTGGCCGTGGCATCCGAATGGCCGTTTTGGGTGATGTCTTGATCGGTCTCGTTGGTCGTCGTGTTGATGGCCGTCTGCGAGCCATGGTCGCTGAAGAGGCACTCGCAGCCAAAGCCAAGCGCGTAGTTGTTGGCCGAGCCGGTGACGATATTCAGGGCACCCTGAACAGCGATCTGGCTGGGCTGGGCGATAGCAACCGCCGTCGCGGATTGCTGGTTGCCGAAGCCGAAGGCGTCGTTGGTCGCCGTGGCTGTGGCGTTGGCAGGCGCGTCCTGATGAATGTTCTGATCGGTCGTGTTGGTCGTCGTGTTGATCGCGGTCTGGTCGCCCGAACCGAGACCAATGTTGTTGGCCGAGCCGTAGACCTTATCGGTCGAGCTCTGGGACGCGATCTGAACGGGCTTGGCGATGGCAATGGCCGTCGCGTTGTTGTTGGAACCGCCGCCACACGAGCACCATTCGCTGCCGCTTGTCGCGGTCGCGGTGGCCGTCGTCGGGGCGTCCTGGTGGATGGACTGTGTGGTCGTGTTGGTCGAGGTGTTGTGCGCGTCTTGCTCGCCACAGCCGCAGCCTAGTCCGACGTTGTGGCTGCTGCCCGACGCCGAAGTGTTCGCGAACTGAGAGGCGATCTGCGTCGGGGCGGCAATCGCCGTCGCCGAAGCATGACCATTGTAGCTCGTGGCCGTCGCGGTTGCGTTGGTTGGAGCGTACTGGTCAATGTTCTGGTTCGTCGTGTTGCTGGTGTCGTTGTTCGCATACTGGTCGCCGTTGCCGACGTTGTTTGCCGGATCGTCAACCTTCGTATTCGCGGTCTGGGACGCATTCTGCGTAGGAGCGGCGACCGCCGTGGCCGAGGCACTGCCTGAGCCATAGTTGATCGCGGTGGCAATCGCCGTGCTCGGAGCTACCTGAACGATAGTCTGAGTCGTCGTGTTGCTCACGTTGTTGGTCGCGTGCTGATCACCGGAGTTACAGCCGCAGTTCCCAACGTTGGTATTGCTCGCTACGCCATTGGTCCCACTCGCCGACGACTGGTTGGCATTTTGTTGCGGGGTCGCACCGGACACCGCGGTCGCATTGCCAGTGCCAGAAGTCGCACCGCCCGACGGATGGTTGGTCCGTGGGGAAGTGCCAGTGGAGCTCGGCCCTACGGCACTTGTGTGTGTCGTGGTCGTGGCCGGAGCAGTGGCATTCGAAGATGCCGTGCTCGGAGTCGCGGTCGCGGTCGTGGAGACCGGTGTCGCGCTCTGCACCACTGTGGACGTGGGTTTTGCGCCAGAGGTAGCGGTGGTATTCCCGCTGCCGTTGGCCATTGCCACGCCGGCGAATAGGAACGCCAAAGCTAGACCAGCTGAGGCGCCCATAGCCCGCACGAATTGTCCGGTTGACAGTTTCGTGCCTGCGTACATTTCGTGTTTCCTCGTTGTGTGAATTGCCGTCTATCGGTTATGCCCTGTGAAATCCCCAACAGGGCGGATCCGGGTATCGTCTCTGGCTCGAATAGCCCAAGAGAGGTCCCCGCCTTGCGTGTCCCTGAGGTGGGTCACGTGCTCTCTGGCGGGTATCGGTGGTGGCGCACGGAGGCCCGCGGGGCCTGGTGGCCAGCGCAATGCTGGTAAACATGGAAGTGCTTCCTCTGGGTGGCGTGCGGCGCGCCCGTGCTGCCCTCGTTGGGCCTGCGATGGGGTGCGGTGCGACGCGGTAGGCTGAGTGGGGCTTAAGCTGCGAAGCCTGAGCGCGACTTCAGCGTGAGTAAGAGCGAATCCAGGGGAGAGACAGTGAGCAGCCACAACGGCGCTCAGGCCTCAGGACGCTCTCACCAAGGAGGAAGCTGGATGGAGACGCTTATTCCAGACGGCATGAGGAAGGAGTGCATATAGAGCACCCGCCAGGAGGCCCCAGCGGGCAACTCGAAGAAGGGGAGCACGGCACCAGGAGCGTCCGAGGTGACGGGATTGCTGGTGCCGGTGGAAGAAGAGGCCCCCATTGAGAACGTGCCCAGACCCGACTCCGAAGGTTGATCCGCCGGAAGAGATGGGAAGGACGCTTCATTGGAGGCGGTAGTCGCTGCTGTGGAGACGCTTGTAGGATGCGCCTGAGTGGATGTCGTCGCGGCTTGTGGCGCCGACGACGCGACATGCCACGTGCTATGCCAGATGGGCGTAGCGGTATGGTCCGCGGCCACACCTCGACTCGTCGCCGGTGGCGTCGTGGTGACGATAGGCAGCAGCGTCACCGGCGCGCTCAGATGCGCGGATGTCGCCGCGGGATCGCTCAGGGGGTCCGGCGTCGTCTTTGTCGCGGCGGTGCCGGTCGTTGATGCGCCAGTGCCCGTCGTGCCGGTCGCGGTGTCATTATCAGTGTTCGTCTGGCCGCCGGTCGTTGTGCTACAGGCGGGTGTCGCGACGGTCGAAGGCTTTGGTGTGACAGCGACAGCGGCGTGTGCGTTTGCCGCGGGGGTGCAGGTGCCGGTCGTCGTGCCGCCGGTGCCCGTGCCGCCGGTGCCCGTGCCGCCGGTGCCCGTGCCGCTGGTGCCCGTGCCGCTGGTGCCCGTGCCGCCGGTGCCCGTGCCGCCGGTCGTCGTGCCGGTGGTCGTGCCCGTCGTCGTGCCCGTGCCGCCAGTGGTCGTGCCTGTCGTGCTACCCGTGCCGGTGCTGGTGCCGGTTGTCGTGCCCGTGCCGGTGCCGCCAGTGGTCGTGCCGGTGCCGCCAGTGGTCGTGCCGGTGGTGGTACTTGTGCTACCCGTGCCAGTCGTGGTGCCGGTCGTGGTCGTATCCGTGTCGGTGTGTGTATCAGAATCGTGAGATGTATCTGTCGCCTGATCCGTATGTGTGGTGGTGGTGGTGGTGGAGTCAGCGGTCGTCGTTCCGGCAGTCTCGGTCTTGGGGGTCTTCGTCTTCGCGGCGGCCTTCGCCGTGCCCGTTTTGGTCGTCTTCGGGGCCGCCACTCCTGGCGTTTCAATCGAGACGGTGACGGTAGTGGGAACAACACTGATCTTGGTCGTGACTTGGACCGTTGTCCCGGTGGTGGTGGCTGTGGCTGAGGCGTGAACCGATCCGGTCGTGCTGGATGGTGAAACGGTATCGAGCGGAGCGGCGCTGGCATGGCCTCCTGATGTGAGGAACGCCGCGACGACGCCCACGAAGAGGCCGATGGCCATCATGAAGATCGAGAGTATTCCCCGGCGGAACATCCCCATCGCGATCTCCATATTCACTACGTAAACGCCTGGACCCCATTGGCCCAAACACCACGATACCTCAACGGACCGCTCACTACCCTGATTGATCAGGGTAGCGCCGCTCTATTAGAGAGATGGTCTGCCTGTGCGTTGCTGTCTCTGCTCGCGCACCCTGTCTGAGACATGGGACGCCAGAGGAAAGGGCGAGTTCACGCATCCAGCATAGCTATCCACAGTGGACGGCAGGTAACGTCACGGTTGTGATCCGGTTGCGATCCGCGAAATCTCGCTGTCGTGGGCGCATCTCATGAGATGCGGAGCACCCCGCGCACGATAGACCGCGCCGCTCTCCCTACTCGCCTCCCCGTAAGACGCACGCGGGGAAGTATGCGTATTGCGGCGACCTGACGCCAGTTCACTCTGTGAGTCCACGCATGTATCGTGCGTTGGGTCCGCGCCGCAGCGCTCCAACGCATCAACACTGGTAGTATACCGAGGGATAGATCGGGCGTGGAGTAGGAGCCGCGTGATGATCTGGTTACGAATGCCAGGTCCTAGGCCGCGGCTTCACTACCCGTGGCTCCGGTCGCCTGATCAGCACCTCACATCAGCGACGAGACGGGCATGGAAGATGCCGGGTGCGCACCGCAGCCACATCTCATCGCCCTCTTGGCGCCAGGGCGTGTCCAGCCTACCAGTAGGATCATAGCCCAGGCTGGCGGCCACGCGGAAGGTGCTGTCCCCCGCTCTGATGCGCAGTGGCTGGCCACGCCCAACCAGCCCACACACGAAGCGATGCGCCCAGCGCGCCGAGCGCTCAGGGTTCAGTACATAATCCGCCGCCACCGGCCAGGGATAGGTGGTGGCGGCGGCCTCATCCTGGGGCACAAGCGGTGTCGTGTCCGTGGCGAGCGCCTGAACGGCCTGGGCCAGCAACTCGCCCCCAACCTCGGCGCATTGCCGCTCCAGCGCGACCTCGCCGATGCCCTCCGCCACCGGCAGCATCCGCTGCGCGATGAGTGGGCCAGCGTCCAGCCGCTCATCCATGCGGTGAATGGTCACGCCGGTCGTCTCGTCACCGCGCCAGAAGGTCCAGAAGAGCGGATCAGGGCCACGGTTATCAGGCAAGAGCGACGGGTGGACATTGAGGCAGCCCAGCCGGGTCAGCCGCAACAAGGCCAGCGGAATGCGCCAGGGGAAACAGGCAACACAGAGCGCGTCGGGTGCGTAGGCGGCCAGCGCCGCGACGGTGCGCGGGTCGGCCAGCCGTGACACCTCTAGGATGGGGATCTTCCGCTCGGCGGCGACCCGCACGATGGTCTGCTCCAGCGGCGCGCCAAGCAGCGGCAGCGGCACCCGGCGCGCGGCGGCCATCCCAGCGGGCGCCCGTGGCACCACCGGCGGCGCATCCGGTGGCAGCGGCCGCCCTACCAGCCGAGCCGGCGCGGGCATCACCACCGCGCGCACGCTGATGCCTGCGCGCAGGAGCGCCTCCAGCGGCGGACGCGAGAAGGCGCCCGCCATACCGAGATACACAACCGCGAGCTTCGGCGGCATAACGCTTCTTCCTCCTTGCCACTCGCCGACGCGCAGAGAGGGGCCGCGTGGGGAGCGGCGCGCGGTGATGTGGCCCTACGCGCCAGCAGTGGCATCAGCGCGCAGGAGGATGCTGAACCCGTCGAAGGGGTGCTTGCGCGCCAGCTGATCGCCAGGAAATGGCTCGCTCACTGAATGACCAGCGAGTGCCTGATCCAGGCCCGCGAGCACACGCCGCGCCAACTCCGGTGATTGCGGTGTCGCCTCATGTCCGCCGTAGAGCGCCGAAATATCCGCGCCCGCGATGCGTTCCAGCGACCGACGCCAGAGGGTGAGGTCGGCATCGGCGGTCTGCATCCACATCGTGCCCGCATAACACACATCCGCGCAGAAGAGCCAGCCAGTGGCCGCATCCAGCAGGCTGACGTGGCCAGGTGAGTGGCCCGGCGTGTGCCAGACTACCAGCGACCTACCGCCCAGATCAATCACCTCGCCCTCTTCCAGCGTCGCGGTCGGGGGCGCCGCGCGGATGTGCGTGACGCCTTCGACATCGTACGCTTCCCCCAGGCGATCGGCTTCGAGCGGATGGATGCGGCGGTCGGCGAACTGATACGCGCCGCCGATGTGGTCCCAGTGGCTGTGGGTCGAGAGGCTGATGAGGGGCAGCGGCGTGAGGGCGCGGCACGTGGCGGCCAAGTCGCCGATGCCCATCCCCGCGTCAATGATCGCGGCGCGCTCCCGCCCCGCGACCAGATATAGGTTGACCGTGATCACGTCGAAGCTGGGCGCGACGCGGCCAATCAGCTCCTGGAGCGCCCAGACGCCCGGCCCGATGCGCTGAGAGGTGAACCATGCGCCATCCATGCCGAGCGCCCCTTCCTGGTGGAGACATTCCCGCCTGCCGGCGTCCCGGCATCTCTGCCGCAAGCGTAGCGCACGGCGGCGCGGCGCGCAAGGGGTATCCGTGAGCTTTACCGAGGCCTGAACGGCCACCGATCACGGCCCATTTGCCAGGTCAGCCGCCAACGCCTTGGCCGCGAGCGGGGGAAAGTCCGGACGTTCCTCACGCCGGTTGTTGAGCAACTTATCAATCACCTGTGTCACGTCCCGGCTCATTTCTTTAACGCGGAGATGGATCAAGCGGAGATACACCATTCGCGGCGGGGATGTGCGCGGACCCCTGCCCACGTGCCCGTTGGGAGGCGCCCCGCCGCCGTGGCTCAGAGGAAGATCAGCATCGCCCAACCGAGGAGAGCGCCGAAGAGGATATGCACCGCGCTGAAGTCAATGAACGGCAGTTGTTTCACCATCCAGCGGTTGACCACCGGGAGCAGCGCCAGATCGTTCAGGCCGAAGATCAGCCCGCCATAGAGGCCCCCCGCCCCAAGCAGCAGGCCCGCGCGCGTATAGACATCGTGCTGGGTCAGGCCGAAGGCATACACGAGAAAGGCGAAGAGAACGCCATACAGAATGGAGAGCAGGAAGTGGAGCACGCCACCGAGTACCACCGACGACGCCTCGCCATCCAGTGCGTCTGCCCCCTGGACCGACGCCGCCGTGAGCCTGGCCGGCAGGTCAAAGCCGCCAAAGCCGCGATACGGCGCGAGGATGGTGATCGTCGCGCCCATAACGCCGCCCGCGATGATGCCGCCGACAATGCCCGCCAGCCAAACCGGCAGTGCGCCCATGAAGACTCCTCCTCGCTGGTACCGCCGGGACCTCGCCCTCTGGCTACCCCAGCGTGGGGCGAGACGTGCGGCGGCGCACATGGCGTATGCGCTTGTGCTCACCAGCAAGTGACGTACCATGGCGGGTAGACGCGAGCCATGCTAGAGGCGCAAGGGTCTGTGAAGTGTATTGGGGACCTAACCCCCCAGCCCCCTTCCCTGCGAGGGAAGGGGG
>JADMIN010000652.1 GCA_015478575.1 Ktedonobacterales bacterium
CATGCGCTCACGCCGGTCCAGCGGCAGCGCATCCATATGTTGCGCCAGCGCGGTCCGATAGGGAACCGACCGTGGCATATCTGGCGAGAACGGTGGCAGCACGGGCATCGTGGCCACCGCGGGCGCCGCGCCCTGCGGACGCAGCGCCAGCAGCGCGTTGATCTCCGCCTCCGATTCGGCGTAGGGGTTAGGCGGGGCAGGCGGCATCCCAGCATATCTAGGGGGCGCGCCCATCGGGGGCGACGAATAGGAAGGCGACACGGATGATGGCCGCGATGGCGCCCCAGCATATGATGGCGGCACGGCGGAGGGCGCGCTTGGGGCAGAGCCGCCGTAGCCAAAGGATGGCCACGAGCCAAGCGATGGATCAGGGGGCGGCGAGGCCGAGCCAACACCTGATGTTGCCGGATCACTGCCCCACGACGCGCCTTCCCCCTCCGCCGCCGCGGCCTGCGTCCCTTCGTCAAAAGCGTAAAGACAGTCGCCCCAATTCATCAGCACATTGAGTGCGCCCTGGCCCACGACCTGACCGAGCAGTGCCGTGACCGGCTCGCCATCCACAAAGCGGATCTGCCCCAGCTCGCGCGCCGGGCCGTGACCCCGAATCGCCCGGAGGATGCCACTCTGTCGGGCAAGCGAGATCATCTGGATGATGTTGCTTAACCGTGTCGTTGAGGCAAATCGCGCTGACATCCTACACGCTCCTTACGTCGCTGCCGCGAACCCCTGTGGTCATTCTCCACCGCTCCAAAGGCACCTAGCACCCCGCAATGACCGAGAGATTGCGCGCTACGACTTGGGCACATACACGTGGGCACACATGGATCGAGCACCACCAGCCTGCTCCGCACGCGCACCGCGGCTGACCGCGATATGCGCCGCCCGCATGTGCCTACCGTAGCACAGGTGTCAAGATGCGGGCGGCATCCCTCAGCCATTTGTCGCGGCAGTGGTCTCACTGACTGGCGCGGCTTCGGCCTCCCCAACCGCCTCTGTCGCGGTCGACACCGTGGGCACCGGCACGATAGCAGGCCGTTCAGCCGCCGCCTTATCTTCGGCCTCCAGCTCAGCGAGCCTGCGACGGAGTTGCTCCGCCAACTGGCGATATTCTAGCGCACGCTGCTCATCCCAGCGCGGCATACGCACGTCATGTGCTCCCGTCTCCACCGCGCGATCAATCAGCCCCGCGTAGAACTCATAGGCCTGAATCTGGAGCCTGATTAGCTCTCCCTCGCTCAACTGCTTTCTCATCAGGTATCCTCAGCCACATCTGCGAGCGCGCTACCAGCATCAGACGCGGTAATGAACGGCTCCCATGATCGCGCTTAGCGTAGCACAGCCCTTCAGAGGGGTCAAGCAACGAGGACGCCCGGCGTCCCAAGCGCCATACTCGTGCCAGACCGCATGCCGCACGCTCGCCACTTGCGCCGGATGGGTGTGGATGAGACGCCACCGTGAGCCGCCCGCCCTTCTGTTGCCAGCCACAGCGCGGCAAGAACAAAGACGGGTGGTCATGCCCTGCTCTTCAGCAAGAGCGTATCATGCCTGTCTGCCCCCTGCCGTGGGGGAAGAGGCGTTTTTTCGTGTCATTCCGGTTGCGGTCGGGTGTGCTCTACGCAGCCATCACCCTCGGCATCAGGGGTTAACGGAGCGGCGTTATCGCTCGGTGCTGAGCGCCTCAGCGATGGCCCGCTCCCGCGTCAGTGCCTGGCCAGCCGCGAACGCTGCCGCCCAGGCCTCCTCGCCCAGCGCTGCCCGTGCCGCTGCCACCGCCCGGTCCACGTCCGCCCGCTCCCCCGCTGGTTGTGGGGTGCCGAGTTCCTCCCGCAGCACCGCCGCCGTCCCCAGCAGCCGTGCCGCACGCGCTCCCCGCCCCGCCATCCCGGCGGTGCTCGCGAGGC
>JADMIN010000653.1 GCA_015478575.1 Ktedonobacterales bacterium
GTTACCAACAAACGTGTCAAGCAGTTTGTTTGTGAAGTTGCGCAGAGTAGTGGCGAGGGCACTTCGAGCACGTGAGGGCACCGCGGGATAGCAGCGAGATTACTCCCCCAGCCGAAACGCCATCGGCAGCAGATCATCTAGCCGCAGGGCGCGCTCGACACCGTCTACATAATAGACGGCAGCGGGGGCCAGTTCGGCGAGCCACTGGCGGCAGGCGCCACAGGGCATCCGCTCGCCTGGGGAGCCGTCGTCGGACGCATCCACGCAGGCGATGGCGACATGGGTGATGCGCGGCGGCTGGCGTGGGCTGGCGTCGCCCTCGGCGGGTGCCACGAGCAGGCATGCGGCGGCCAGGGCGGCGCGCTCAGCGCAGAGCGTTAGCCCGAAGGAGGCGTTCTCCACATTCGCACCGATGGCGACCCGTGGGCCATCCGGCGTCTCCACCACCACCGCCGCGCCAACACGAAACCGCGAGTACGGCGCGTAGGCCTGGTGGGCCGCCTGCCGTGCCGCCGCCAGAAGCGCTTCCCGCTCCATCCTCTCGCCTCCCTCTCTGCCCTCGCGGTCATCGGGCAATCCGCTCGCATACTGACCACAGCGGGGAACATTGAGTATACTCCTATGTATGAGCGCTGGACCACAAGCGCCCGCGAGCGCCCACAAACGCCCGCAAGCACTCTGACATTCCACGCCAGGGGCGTGCGGAAGGAGCGCGCGATGTACACAGGCATTGACATGCGTGTGGTATTCATGGGAACGCCGGATTTTGCCGTGCCCACACTGCGCACGCTGGTGGAGCACGCACCACCAGGGCTGCTCTGGGCGGGTGGCCTCGATATCGTCGGCGTCATCACTCGGCCTGACAAACCATCCGGGCGTGGGCGCCAGACCACGCTCTCGCCCATCAAGCAATTCGCGCTGGAGTGCGGCGTGCCCGTCCACCAGCCTGGCTCGCTGCGCCAGCCAGAGACGCTGCGACTGCTGCGTGTGCTCGCGCCTGATGTCATCATCGTGGTGGCCTTTGGCCAGATCTTGCCGCCAGATGTGTTGGACCTGCCAAAATACGGCTGCCTCAACGTCCATGGCTCGCTGCTGCCGCGCTTCCGTGGTGCCTCCCCAGTAGCTGGGGCGATCCTGGCGGGTGACCATGAGACCGGCACCTCGATCATCCTGATGGATGAGGGGCTAGATACCGGCCCAGTGCTCGCGCGCAAGGCCATTGCCATCCAGCCGGGCGAGACCGCGGGCGAGCTGGCCGACCGACTGGCGGTGCTGGGCGCGACGCTGCTGGCGCGGACGCTGCCGCGATGGCTGGCGCGTGGCATCGCCCCGGAAGCGCAGGATGAGTCGCAGGCGACTATGACACAGTTGCTGCGCAAGGAGGATGGGCGACTGGACTGGCATCAGCCAGCGGAGCGGCTGGAGCGAGCGGTATGCGCCTATACCCCGTGGCCAGGTGCCTTCACGACCTGGGATGGCCAGCAACTCAAGGTGTTGCGTGCCCACGCTCTGGAGGATGCCCAGGGCCACGCGCCTGGTGAGTGTTTTGTCGTGATGGACGGGCACGAGGCGGTGCTGGCCGTCGCCTGCGAGCAGAGTGCGTTGGCGCTGGAGGTGATACAATTAGAGGGCAAGCGCGCCCTGCCCTCTCATGAAGTGTTGCGCGGGCATCCCACCCTGGCGAGTGCCACGCTGGCAACCTAACTCCCGTCCCCTGCCCTTGCCGAGGGTGGGGGGACGCGCCATGCGCGCGGAGCGCATGATCCGCATGAACCTCTTCCGCGCGGCGAGCGCGAGCACATGAAGATGACGCGAGAGCAATGACGAACACACCGTTATGACGAACAGCTTGCCACGCATTTCTACCACTCCAGCCGCTGAGCCAACGGACCTGCTGGG
>JADMIN010000654.1 GCA_015478575.1 Ktedonobacterales bacterium
GCTCAGGACCGAGGCCACGCTGGTATGATGCCAGCGAGTGGCGCGGCGCGGCGGGGGCACGGCATCCGCCTGGAGGCGGGCGGCAATCTGGCGGGTGGATTCGCCGCGACGGTGCAGCGCGTAGATGCGCACGACGACCGCCGCCGCCACGGAGTCAATCAGAACCGTTTTGATACGACCGTCGTGCGTGGTCGCCCGGCGGTAGCCGTACGGCACCGCCCCCCCCGTCTCCCCATCCCGCCGCGACAATTCGGCCAGCGCGCCGATGGTGCGCTCGCTGATGAGGTCACGCTCCAGCTGCGCCAGGGCCGCGAACATCGTGAGGACAAACTGCCCCTGCGGCGTGGCCGTGTCGAGCTGTTCCTTGCACGAGACCAGGGCCACGCCGTGCGCGCCCAGTTGCTCCACCAGGTCGAGGACCAGACGAGTTTTGCGTCCGAGACGGTCGAGCGAGAGCACAATGATCGCGTCCAGCTCCCCCCGTCGCGCCGCCTCTAGCAGGCGGGCCAGGGCGGGGCGCTTGGTGGCCTCACGGGTGCCGCTCACCCCCGCGTCGCGATAGATGACGGGCGCAGGCCATCCCTTGGCCACGGCTTGAGCGACGCAGCGGCGTTGCTGGTCCCCCAGCCCCAACCCGCTCTCCGCCTGCTCGTCTGTTGAGACGCGCAAGTAGGCGGCGACGCGACACGGGCCGGGGGCGTGGCGGTTTGCGACGTTGCTCCGTGCGCGTGTCATACACCCTCCCGTCCCAGGCCCCGCCTGCTGTACAGCGACCTCAACTGTCCAGAGAACACCCCTTCTCTGTACAGTATACCACATTTTGACGCCGCCCGCTAGGGTCCCCCGCCGCTGATTCGTTCCCAGCGCACCCGCCGTGGGTGCGCGCCGCCCGCGATAGCTCATGGTATTGATACCGTACTGATACCATCCTCATACCGTCCGCATATCATCCTCATACCGTCCGCATATCATCCGACGACCCCGCGCGCTATAATCACGACAGCGCGGCACCCGCACGGTCCCCCCCCCCTCTCTCCCCTCTCCCAGCGCGCGTAACGCACGGAGAGGTCCAACAGAGGACCTGGGACGCGCCGTTGGCGCGGGAGGCGTCTCTAGCACCTCAAGGCCACGCCACAGCCCTCTCCGTGCGTTACAGGGGCATTGGCGTGCCGCGCGCATCATACGCGGACGGTGGCGGGACGGTCGGACGGACGGAGGGACGGGGATGCCAACACTGGGCGCGGCCTGCGCCGCCCTGCGGCTATCGCGCCGCACGCTCGCTAAGTGGTGCTCGCGGCTGGACATCGTGCCGACGCCGCACGGGTATGACCGGCGCTATCGCCTGCTGAGCGACGAGGAGGTGCGCCGCGTCGCGGATGCCCGCGCGCAGATGCCAGACGCCGCCACCCGGCTCCCCCCGTCCCCGCGCCCGCGCCCGCACCAGCCGCTCTCGCCAGCGCCGCCGCGCCCTGTCACGGCGCGAACATCAGACGACGCCAGCGACGCCTTCCGCTATCGGGCACAGGCCGCCCGCTGGTTGCAAGCGCACGGCGTTAACGCGCTAACGCCCAAAAACTGGCCTGGCTGGCGCGAGGTGGCGCTCACGCGGCCCGCCGTGCTGGCGCTCGCCATCAGTCTGCCGCGCAACCATCGCCGCATGTGGCGGCTCCACCCGTGCGACGAGCGGGGCTGCGTGTGCCACACGATGCTCCGCTCGTCGTGAGGCATCGCGCCATGCGGTTTGCCCCCCCATCCAGCAAGCGAGTGTGAACCATTGCGAAATGCTCCTCATGCCTGAAATAATGCGACTTTGCGGCAGGCGAGCGTGAACTGTGTGAACCATGTGTGAACCATGTGTGAACCATTGCGCAGGTCCTCTCACGCCTGAATCCATGCGG
>JADMIN010000655.1 GCA_015478575.1 Ktedonobacterales bacterium
TCTTGGGATGCACCGCTCCGGGACATCCGCGATTACACGGCTGCTCCACCTGGCCAGCCTGTACCTAGGACCCGATGATCAGATCGCACAAGAGTCACCGGACGACAATCCAGAGGTAGCCCTCCACGCAAGTGTGGAGGAAAGGTGACGAAAGGGTGAGTCCTTGGCAGGTTCTGAGATGAGCAATCACGAGCATCTCAGGAGCGTGCCATGGACTCACGGGAAGTATTCTGCCCGAATCCGGCGTGTCCCGCCAGCGGGCAGTGCGAGCAAGGGACCATTCGGGTGCATGGGCAAAAGACGCTGCGCTATCGCTGCACCGTCTGTGGACGGACGTTTACGCCCAGCAGAGGGACCGCGCTCTATCGGCTGCATTGCCCGCTCCCGATGTTTGTCCAAGTGGTGACCCTGCTGGCGTACGGCTGCCCGCCGGCCGCCATCGTGGCGGCCTTCGGCCTCGACGCGCGCACGGTGGCGGCCTGGCAGCAGCGCGCCGGGGCGCACGGCGAGCGGGTGCAGCAGGCGCTGGTCGAGCAGCCGCACGCCCTCACGCACGTACAAGCCGACGAAGTGCGCATCAAGCGACAAGGCGGCATCGTCTGGCTCGCCATGGCGCTGGCAGTGAACAGTCGCTTGTGGCTGGGCGCGGTGGTGCGTGTCCAGCGGGATGGTGCCCTGGCCGCGGCGCTGGCGCACCTCGTGCGCCGCTGCTGCGTGGCGGGCGAGCAGTTGGTCTGGAGTGTGGACGGCTGGACCCCCTATGTCCGCGCCGTGCAGTACATCTTCCGCGACCCCCAGCCCACCGGCCGCCGGGGCCGCCCGCGGCTGCGCCGTTGGCCAAAGTTGGCGCTGGCTCAAGTCATTAAGCATACGACCAAACGGCGGCGGCTGGTGGGCATCACCCGGCGGGTCGTGTTCGGCTCGGCCGAGCAAGTGGCCGCATGCTTCGGCGCGGGCGTGATCACCACGGCCTGGATGGAGCGGCTCAATGGCACCTTCCGCGCCCGCCTGTGCGCCCTCGTGCGGCGGGGCCGCGCCGTGGCACGGCAAACGGCGACTCTGCACGGCGCCGCCTATCTGACCGGCACGGTCTATAACTTCTGCACGCCCCATGGCACCTTGTCTTTCCAGGCCCATCGACCGACCACGCCCGCCATGGCCGCCGGCCTCACTGATCACTGCTGGTCGCCGCAGGAGCTGTTGGGCTGGCGCGTCCCGCCGCCGCGTTGGCAGCCTACACGTCACCGCGGGCGGCGCTCCAAGCGCGAACACGCGCTCATCGCTCGCTGGTGTGCCTGATCACAGTTCCGTGGAGGGCTACCCACAGTACCACGCGCCCGTGATCATTGGCCTTCATCGCTCACATCGCTCACAGCTGCGTAGCCGCACAGCGGATATCGTCGCGTTCATGACAATCCCCAGGTTCCAGAGATGAGCTACTATGCCTACCAGCGACGCGCGGTAGCTCCTGCGAGGGGGAGCCCACGCACTGAATCGCGGTTCTTGCGACTGGGCATGCGTCCAGACGAGCGTGCTCGTGTCACGACGACCATCTGGCGACACGTCTCCGACCTGATGCGCTCGCCGGTCGGGCGTCCCTTAGGAGAGCACGCGCTCCTCCAGTGCCGGTGAGGACGGCGCGGGCAGCGGCCGCTGCTCGGTCTGGCCCTCCGCGTCGTGACGTCTACCAGTGACCGACCGCCGCGCGATCATCGCTGGCGAGACGCGATAGACCTCGTGCGCCAGCCCAAGCCGCTCGAGCAGGCGAATGACGTAGCCGGCGAGGTCAAATTGCCACCAGCACAGACCGTGAAACGCCGAACGCGGAAACGCATGGTGATTGTTGTGCCAGCCCTCGCCCAGCGTCAATAGCGCCAAGAAGAAGTTATTGCGG
>JADMIN010000656.1 GCA_015478575.1 Ktedonobacterales bacterium
GGCTCAACCTCATCTCGCTCGTGTTGCTCGGCACTGGAGTGCTCACGGCGGGCGCCTACCTCTATCGCTCTGGTGTGATTGTGGGTGCTGGCCTGCTCCCCAGCGCGTGGCGCGCGGGTGGACACATGGCGCCCGCCGCCCTCGCTGAGGCGGGCCTCTGCGTCATCCTCGGCGGCTATCTGATCGCGCGGGGATTGGGCGGGCTGGGCCGGGTGCGCGGTGCCGCGGGCTGTTTTTTTCTCGTGACGCACAGTGGCTTCGCTGAGATTCAAGGAGAGCGGACGCGCGGCGCACAGTTCACGGAGGTACGGCGCATCACCTATGGTGGCGGTGGTCTCTCTGGTGCCCGCATTCGCGTCCACCTTCGCTCCGGCAAGCGACTCACGTACAACCTAGGCCGCGCCTATGGCCCTCCCCGCGACATCTACGCCTACCTTCTCGCGGCCTACAATGCCCTCTCAGTGCAACGCTATCGCGCCTCGACACGACCAGCACCCCAGAGCTAAGGACGGCACACAAAGTGCGGGCGTGCGGCTGGCCATACGCGGTACAATAGGGCACATACGTTCTCATGCCGTGCGCCTGTGCGGTGGGGAGGCGGCATCGAGGTGGCATCCATCGCTCAACTCATCGCGCGACGCCCCATCCACAGCGCGGCACACAGGTAGGTAAACAGATAGGCAGCAGGAAGAGGGTGGTAGATCGTGGCAAACAAACGCAAGGCGCAAGCGTCTGTCCATGAGGCCGAGGCGCGAGCCGCTGACCAGACTCCTGTCGAGTCGGCACTGTTTGGCGCGCTGGAATGGCGGTGTGTGGGGCCACACCGGGGTGGCCGAGTGGTGGCGGTGGCGGGCGATCCCGTCAACCGCCAAGTCTTCTACTTCGGCTCGACCGGCGGCGGCGTCTGGAAGACGACCGATGGCGGCCTCGCCTGGCGCAACGTCTCCGATGGCCACCTGCGCCGCGCCTCGGTGGGCGCGCTCGCCGTCGCGCCCGCTGACCCCAACGTGCTCTACGTCGGCATGGGCGAGGCCACCATCCGCGGCAACGTCTCGCACGGCGACGGCGTCTACCGCTCCACCGATGGCGGCCAGACCTGGCGGCACCTGGGGCTGGCGGCGACACGGCACATCGCCAAGGTGCGGGTGCATCCCAGCAGGCCCGATCTGGTCTATGTGGCGGCGCTGGGCCACGCCCATGGTCCCAACGCCGAGCGCGGCGTCTACCGCTCCAGCGACGGGGGGCAGAGCTGGGAGCGGGTGCTCGCGCGCGGCGAGACGGCGGGGGCGATTGATCTGGCCATGGACCCGCACAACCCGCGCATCCTCTACGCCGCGTTCTGGGAGGCGCGGCGCGGCCCGCACTTTCTGTCCAGCGGAGGGGAGGGCTGTGGCCTCTTCCGCTCGACCGATGGCGGCGACACGTGGACCGAGCTCACGCGCAAGGAAGGGCTGCCCAAGGGCCAGCTTGGCGAGATTGGCGTCACCGTCTCGCCCGCGAAGCCGGATCGCGTCTGGGCCATCATCGAGGCTGAGGATGGCGCCGTCTTCCGCTCCGACGACGGCGGCGAGCACTGGCTGCGCCTCTGCGAAGACCGCAATCTGCGCCAGCGTGCCTGGTACTATCATCACATCATCGCCGATCCCCAGGATGCCGAGACCGTCTGGGTGCTCAACGTGCAATGCTGGAAGTCCATTGATGGCGGCAAGACCTTCACTGAGGTCGCCGTCCCGCATGGCGACAACCACGACCTGTGGATTGATCCGCGTGACCCACAGCGCATGATCGAGGGCAACGATGGGGGCGCCTGCGTCTCCTTCACGGGGGGCGCGTCGTGGTCCTCCATCTACAATCAGCCGACCGCTGAGTTCTACCATGTGACCACCGAC
>JADMIN010000657.1 GCA_015478575.1 Ktedonobacterales bacterium
GCGCGGCTCCCAGGGCTGTCGAAGCCAGCGCCGACACCGTCTGAATGTACTCGGCTGGCAGATGCGCAGTGCCGACTGGCTGGTGGATCGAGAAGCTCGTTCCCATCCCTTCGGCACTCTCGACTTGGATCGTCCCGCCATGCAGATGCACCAACTCCCGCACCAGCGCGAGTCCGATGCCCGAGCCTTCGTGCGTACGAGCCTGCGCGCCCTCTACCCGATGGAATCGCTCGAACAGGCGTGGTAGTTCCGCCGCTGGAATACCGATGCCAGTGTCACGCACCGTGAGTTCCACGTGGTCATCCTCACCGCTGGCGCGCCGTAGGTTCACCGCGATCTCGCCCTCGAAGGTGAACTTGAAGGCGTTCGAGAGCAGATTGAGGACGATCTTCTCCCACATGTCGCGGTCCACATACACCGGTTCATCCAGGGGTGGGCAGTTGACCACCAGTCGCACGCCAGCGTGTTCGACGAGCGAGCGGAATGAACTGGTAAGCTCGGTCGTGAACGTGGCGAGATCGGTGGGGACATAGTTGGCCTGGGTGCGCCCAGCCTCGATGCGGGCGAAGTCGAGCAGGGTGTTGACCAACTTCAAGAGCCGCAGTCCATTGCGATGGACCAGATCGAGCTCCTTGCGTTCCGTGGGCGGCAAGTCTACACTCCGCGCGAGGACGTCTTCCAGCGGCCCAAGCATGAGGGTGAGCGGCGTGCGGAACTCGTGGGAGACGTTGCTGAAGAAGGTCGTCTTGGCGCGGTCCATGGCCGCCAGCACCTCGGCCCGTCGCCGCTCCTCCTCATGTGCGTGAGCACTCGCCAGGCCAGCCGCCAGATGACTTGCCAACAGTTCGAAAAAGCCTTCGTACTCGTTGTCGAGTGCGCGACGCGGGCTGACGCCAGCGACGAGCACAGCGGAAGGCGCGGCTTGGCCAGGCTCGATGACCGGCAGCACCAGCGCCGTATGGGGCGTCATCTCAGGCCCCGCGTTGACCGGCACTCCATCCCACCGGTCCCACTGTTCCTCCAAGTGCGCGACAACTTGCCGCTGTCCTGTCTGGGCGATGTGAGCGAGTGGCCAGAGCGCCGCGTCCCCTGTCGCATCACGCGCGGGCGAATTGAGCGCGGGCGAAACAGGAGCGTGACCCTCAGGCTCCTGAGGTGCCTTCCAGTTCACCAGCGCTGGCGCCAGCGGGTGGTCCGCGGCGATGCCAGCGTGGGCAGCGAGGCGCGCACGACACTCTTGCTGGTCTATGAGGTAGAGTAGCGCGAATGGCACATCGGCGCTAGTGCGCTCCAACACCTGTGCCGCGCGCTCGCAGACCTCATCGGTGGTCCGCGCGTCCACAATCGCCGCCGCGAGGTCGCGCGCGGCCCGCGTGCGCCGCTCGCCCAGTACGCGGGGCGTCGTCTCATTGACCGACGTAAAGATGCCGCCTACCGCACCCGTCTCGAGTCGGATTGGACTGTACGAGTACGTCCAGTATGTCTCCTCGACGTAGCCGTAGCGATCCATAGGCAGGATCTGATCGTCGGACCATGTGGCCTCTCCGGTCGCCAGCACGCTTTCCAACTGCGGTCCAATGATATGCCAGACCTCCGCCCAGACCTCGCGTCCTGGCTTGCCCAGTGCTGGGTGCTTCAGCGCGCCAAGTGCCGGACGCCAGGCGTCGTTGTAGAGGAGGCGCAGGTCCGGTCCCCACCAGAGCACGATTGGAAAGCGCGAGCTGAGGCAGATGTTGACGGCGGCGCGTAGCGGCTGCGGCCAATCTTCCACTGGCCCAAGCGGTGTCTGGGACCAATCGAGCGCGCGCATACGCTCTGCCATCTCGCCTGTGCCGGGAAAGACGCGCTCGGTGGGCGTCGTGGGTAAAGCCAGTGTCCCTTCTGT
>JADMIN010000658.1 GCA_015478575.1 Ktedonobacterales bacterium
GCGCTGGCGACAGTGACGGGGGAGAGTATCGCGTCCTTCAACACGCCGCCCATCGTGTATCTCGCCAAACCGTCCACTGGCATCTTCCTCATGTTGTTTTATGGCCTGGGGGCGCTGCTGCTGCGCGAAGCGGTGCGCGGGGGGCAGCGCGGCTGGGCGAGCTGGCTCCTGTTTGGCGTCGCCTTTGGGGCGCTGAATGAGGGCGTCGTCGCCGCGACCTGGTTCCAGCCCGCCAAGCCGACGGTGGGGTACCTGGCGAGCTATGGCCACGTGGCGGGCGTGAATGTGATCTGGGCGATGCTGCTCACGATCTTCCACATTGTGTATAGCATGACCATTCCCATCGTGTTGGCCGAGGGCAGCTTCCCACGCGTGGCGGATCGCCCCTGGCTGGGGCGCAAGGCGCGCTGGGTCTGTGGCATCCTCTTCGCGCTCACGTGCGCGCTGGGCTTGCTGCTGCCAGATTACCGCCCGTACCGCTTCCTGGCGCTGCTGTTGGCGGTGGCCAGCGTGGTGGTGGGCCTGCTGCTGCCCCGCACGCGGGCCATTGTTCCCACCAGCCGCAAGCTCCCGCGCCTCTGGTGGTTGCGGGGCGCGGGTTTCGGCGCGACGGTCCTCTTTTTCCTGACGCTCTATCTTTTGCCGCATCTCATCCCAGGCCCGGCCGCGCTGGGCGCGCTGATCGCGCTGCTCTTTGGCGCGGCCATCTGGCGCGTGCGCGCGTGGATGTGGCGCGCGGGGTGGACGCGGGAATACACCATCGCGCTGGCGTCGGGCGCGATCTTTTTCGGCATTCTGCTGGCCTTCCTGCCGCCGTACCTTTTTGCGAGCGAGCCAGTGTTCGCGGCGCCCTACCTGGCGCTGCTGATCTGGCTGGCGCGGTGGCCCCACCCCTAACCCCTCCCCACGCAAGCGTGGAGAGGGGAACTGTACGGACACAACATCGCTGCGCTCGTCGTGCGGTTCAGCATGCTGAAACCCTACGCGATTAGCCATCCCCCCCGCTCCATCCGTAGCGCCAGCGGCAGGAATGACGATACCTTGCTCCCCCGCTCCATCCGTAGCGCCAACGAAGGATGGGCCGGGGGCCGGGGGGTGGGGCCACCCCGTCGTCACGGTCCCGACGGTGGGGCAGACGAGGGAATAGGGCGCGCCGCAGTTGAGCTGGCAGGCGACGGGCGAGGTCGAACCCATGCCGTCGATCAGCAAACGCGCGGCGAACCGGCGCGGCTGGCCGGATGCGTCGCGCGCCTGGACGGTGACGCGCGCATCCCCCACCAGGGCGCGCTCGAACGTGATGTCGTTCAGGATGACGTTCTCCGCGCTGGCCGCGCGAATCTTGCGCAGGCACAGCGCCGTGAGGGCGTCGGCCTCGACCGCGACATCCAGCACGTTGTTCATCCACAGGTCATGGGGCCGCGCCTTGATGCCCTGGTTGTGGAAATGGACCAGGCCGCGTGTGTAGCGGTGCTGGACGATCTCCGCGATCTCCGCCGCATCCAGCAGCCCGACCGCGACCAGTTCCTGCAATTCCTCATGCGAAATGTTCCATTCGCGGTGAACGGCCCCGACGGTGAAACGGTCAAAGACCAGCACGCGCTGGCCATACACCCGCGCCATGACGGCGGCGTTCAGCAGGTTCAGCCCGCCGCCCGCGTAGATGATATCAAACGTTTCAATGTCGGCGGGGAGCGCGTCAGGCGCGTCGCTAACGCGCTCCACCACAATCGGCGGCTCATCGGGGGCGAACTGCTGGCGCACCCACGTCTGGTCGAGGTCGACCATGCGGCGCAGATGGCGCTCCCCCTCTGGCACGGTCGCCAGCGCCGCGATCAGGCGCGGGTACTGCGGGCGCAATTCCCGCACCAGCGGGTCGGAGTCAAAG
>JADMIN010000659.1 GCA_015478575.1 Ktedonobacterales bacterium
CGCGATGACCGAGACGCCAACGGGCATGAAGGGCACCTGCCCGACGTGCCAGGTGGAATATACGTTAGCCACTGTAGATGAGCAGGTGTAGGATGGGGGAATGATCGCATGATACCTATCGCGCACCCGTTGCTGGGGACGGAAGAACAAGAAGCGGTGATGCGAGTGCTGGCTTCGGGCCAACTGGCGCACGGAGCGGATGTTGAGGCGTTCGAGCGCCGGTTTGCCGAGCTTTCTCAAGTGCGAGAGGCCGTGGCGGTGACCTCTGGCACGGCGGCGCTGCACCTGGCACTGCTGGTGCATGGTGTTGGCCCCGGTGATGAGGTCATCACCTCGCCGTTTAGTTTCGCGGCCACTGGCAACACCATTCTGTTGGTCGGCGCCCGGCCCGTCTTTGTGGATATTGACCCAAAGACCTATAACATTGATCCGGCGGCGGTCGAGGCAGCCATCACGCCGCGCACCAAGGCCATTATGCCGGTCCACATCTACGGAAACCCAGCGGACATGGATCAGTTGATGGCCCTCGCCGAGCGACACGGCCTCACCATGATTGAGGATGCCTGCCAGGCGCACCTCGCGGATATTCGCGGCAAGACGGTCGGGAGTTTTGGCACGGGGTGTTTCTCTTTCTATGCGACCAAGAACATGACTACTGGCGAAGGCGGCGCGGTGACCACCAACGATCCTGAGGTGGCTGAGCGTCTGAGGATGTGGCGCAGCCATGGACAAAAGGAACGCTACGTTCACAGCGGCATCGGCTACAACTACCGCATGATGAACATCCAGGGAGCCATCGGCGTCGTGCAGTGCGAAAAAGTAGAGCGGTGGACGGAGCAACGCATCGCCAATGCCGCCTACCTGACGGAGCGCTTGCGCGAGTATGGGCAGACACCGACCGTGCTGCCAGGCCACCGTCATGTTTACCACCAATACACCATCCAGGCGCCCAAGGGGCGTGACCGCGATACCTTCATCCAGGCGTTGGCCGAGCGCGGCGTGGGCGCGGCGGTCCACTATCCCCGGCCAATTCACAAGCAGCCGTACTACCAGGAGCACGGCTTCGATATGAGCCTGCCGATTGCCGAGGAGCTCGCGCGCCGCGTGATATCCCTGCCGGTTCACCCGGCGCTTAGTGAAGCTGATCTGGAGACAGTCGCACGCGAGGTGATCGCGCTATGCCGCTAAAGGTCGCTGTGGTTGGCGCAGGCTCGATGGGCATGAACCACCTGCGGGTCCTCAAGGATTTCTCTGAAGAGCAGATCGCGCTGGTGGGTGTGGCTGAGCCAATGGAGCCGGCCCGCGTGAAGGCGATGGCGCGCTTCCAGATTCCCGGCTATGCTGACTATCGCCAGATGCTCGCCGAGACGCGGCCAGAGGTCGTGGCGGTGGTCGTGCCAACGCATATGCACTATGAGGTCGCCGCTTTCGCGCTCGACGCTGGCATGCATGTGTTGGTCGAGAAGCCCATCACGCCGGTGCCAGAAGAGGCGCAGGCGCTGATTGATCTGGCCAGCGCGCGCGGTGTGAAGCTCGCCGTTGGCCATGTCGAGCGCTTCAATCCCGCCATCATCGCGCTGAAGCAGCACCTGATGGCGGGCCACCTGGGGCGCATCTTCTATCTCCATGCGCGTCGCCTGGGTCCGTTTCCGCCGCGCATCCGCGACGTGGGGGTGATCCTTGATCTGGCCACGCATGATATGGATGTGATGCGCTATCTCTGCGGCGCCGAGGTCGAACATCTCTTCGCGGAGACACAGCAGCGCGTCCACCAGACAAATGAGGATCTTGTGCTCGGCTTGATCCGCTTCAGCAGCGGCGCGGTGGGCATGCTGGATGTCGACTGGCTGACACCGACCAAAGTCCGCGAGTTGACGG
>JADMIN010000660.1 GCA_015478575.1 Ktedonobacterales bacterium
GATAAAGACGCACCGATCTTTGGGTTCTGTGATCTCGGCATCGTCGCCGATCTGAATGTTGTCGTGCCCCAACTGACCGCGCTCGTCAAGCAGCGCAAGGGACGCTGAGCCTGGCGCTCGATGGCACCAGCGCATCGTTGGGTGGGCAGGGAATCCCGATTCCCTGCCCATGCGCGCACCCTGGCACGCGCACCCTGGCAAAGGAGCTTTCTCTATGAGCCATCCCACCATTTGGCCGTCGGGCGGAGTCGCGGGAGCGATCATTTTCGGTATCTTGCTCGTCGGCGCATGGGTGATCTTCGCGCTGCGCATGCGCAAACTCATCCGGCTGGCGCTGCTTGGGCGCTCGGAAAATCGCTTCGACCACTTGGGTGAGCGGGTCAAGTATTTCGCGCTGATGGTCCTCGGCCAGCGCGGTGTGTTGCGCGATCCCTTGCCTGGCGTCGCGCACTTTTTCACCTTCTGGGGCTTTATCATCATCCAGCTCGATGCCCTCAACCTCTGGGCACAGGGCTTCAACGTCACGCTGCCCATCATCAGCAGCCGTGCCTTTGCCGCCGTGCTGGATTTCTTCATCTTCGCGGCGTTCTTGGCGCTGCTCGCCTTCACCTATCGCCGACTGGTGCTCCGCCCGAAGCAACTGCGGAGCGCCTCACATTCGTCGGTGGATGCCTTTATCATCCTTGGCATGATTATGTTGGTGCTGGTGACGCTCTTCTTCTACGAGATCTTCGCCTACATCGCCACCGCTGGCCACGACTGGACACCCTTTGGCGCCCGTATCGGCGGCGCTTGGATGGCCATGCCACAGGCCACCGCCTCGGCGCTGATGAGTGTCTTCTGGTGGGGCAATGTGCTGGTCGTGCTCAGCTTCCTCGTCTACATCCCCCACTCGAAGCATCTGCACCTGATGGCCACGCCATTCAACGTCTTCTTTCGCAACTTCGGCCCTGTCGGCGCCCTCCAGCTCATTCCAAACCTCGAGGAGCGTGAGGACTACGGCGTCCATCAGATCAACCAGTTTACCTGGAAGCAACTGCTGGATGGCTACGCCTGCACCGAGTGTGGCCGCTGCAATAGCGTCTGCCCCGCGCTGGCGACCGACAAGCCCCTCTGGCCCAAGGAGATCATCCTGGGTGTGAAGGAGGAGTTGTTCGCCGAAGGTGATCTGCTCTTGGCGGGCAAGCAAGAACTGGCGGAGGCGGCGAAGCACGAGCCGATGGTCGGTGGCCGCATTCCCGACGTCTCGCTCTGGGCCTGCACCAATTGCGGCGCCTGTGTCGAGATCTGCCCGGTCTCCATCGAACATGTGCAGAAGATTGATGACATGCGTCGCTATCTGGTGATGGAGGAGAGCAGCTTCCCCCAGGAGGTCACGCCGCTCTTCCAGAACCTGGAGCGTAACGGCAACCCCTGGGAGATCAGCAACAACACGCGCGCCGACTGGGCGCGCTCCGTCGGCGTGAAGACGCTGGCCGAGGACCCGGACGTGGATGTGCTCTACTGGGTCGGCTGCATGGGATCCTTCGACGCGCGCAACCAGAAGGTGGCGACAGCCTTTGCCAAGGTGATGCAAGCGGCAGGGGTGCGCTTCGGCATCCTGGGGCCGGAGGAGAGCTGCAATGGCGACCCAGCGCGACGCATCGGCAACGAATATCTCTGGCAGATGCTCGCGCAACAGAACATCGAGATACTCAATGGCTATGGCTTCGGCAAGAGCGGCGCGGATGGCGCCAAGGGTGGCGCGCACGTCAACACGACGCTGGCCCCGACCGACGCCGCACAGCCCTCCAACGGCCACAGCGGCGATAGCAATGGCACTGGCCGCGCCTATAACGTGAAGACCGTGGTGACGGCCTGCCCGCACTGCTTTAACAC
>JADMIN010000661.1 GCA_015478575.1 Ktedonobacterales bacterium
GTCCTATGGTAAAATGCTGGCCAATACGAGAGGCGCGTGCGGGTGCGCGGATGTGGGTGGTCGGGCTGTGACAGGTAGGCGCTGAGGCGGATGCGAGCGCCCGACAGAACGAGCACCCGACAGAAGAGGCTTGTCGCCGGGGAGGGTGGGATATGGTAGGGCCGGTGGTGGATATGGCAAGCGAGAGCATAGAAGTAGGGCGGCACAAGAAGGTTCTGGTCATTGACGATAATCCCACGATCGTCGAATTGATCCGGCATGCGGTCGGGATGCAGGGCAAGTATGAGGTCGTGGTGGCCTACGATGGCGTGCAAGGGCTGGAGCGGTTCTATCATGAGCGCCCTGACTGCGTAATCGTGGATGTGCTGATGCCGGGAATGGATGGGTATCAGGTCGTGCGCTGCATCCGTGGTGACACGGCATCCGCGCACACACCCCTCATCATCTTGAGTGCGCTCAATGGCGAGGACGACCAGCTCACCGGCTTACTCTCAGGCGTAGATGAATACATCGCCAAGCCGTTCAAGCCCAGCACGCTATATGCCACGCTGGAGCGCGTCATGCAAATCACCCCACAGGAGCGTGAGGAACGGCTGGAGCGGCTAGCTGGCGAGGAGGCTGGCGGCGCGTAAGAGCGTGAGCGCGCCGGTAGAGCGAGGCGCGCCCTCTGGGCGCGTGCCGTGGAGGGCTGGGATGTAGGGCGTGGGTGAAATTCGAGGGGGGATGGACGTGGTGGCGGAATACACGGCGGAAGGGCTGGGGCGAGAGGCGCGGATGCGTGTGCTCGTCGTTGAAGGGAGCGCTGTTGACCGGGAGCGGGTCAGCGGTGCGCTCGGCGATCACTACACACTGATCTTCGCCAGTGGCGCCACTGAGGCGCTGGCGGCGCTCTCGAGCGCGGGGCCAGACATGATTGTCACGGAGCTCGACCTGATGGAGGGCGACGGCTTCGCCCTCTGCGAGCGGTTGCGCGCGTTGCCGCAGGCGGCTCAATTGCCGATCATGGTGCTGACCAGTCGCGCGCATATCCATGACAAGGTCGCGGGCTTCCAGGCTGGCGCTGACGACTACGTTGTCAAGCCGCTCGATTCGCGTCTGTTCTATGCGCGCGTGCGCCTGCTCTGCCGTATCAAGGGATTGGAGCATCCGCGCGACATCATGCGCTAAGCTCCCACATCACCCGCCTCCTGTGCGCGGAGAGCACGCGCGGGGTGGTGAGGCTCCTTCGCGTTCTTCTCCACCTTCCATCACGGCACGCAACTTGATGCTATCGCGTGATGCTATCGGCTGGGGCGCGTTCCGTGCGGAGACCCCCGCGTCTCCACGGTGACGGGCGGCGCCGCTTCTGGATGGCAGACACAGGCGTGGGCATCGCTCCCGCCGCCCGCCCGCGTCGTAGCGCGTCCATGCTAGTGAGAGGGGAGAGTGGCGCTCCGCCACGCAGAGGGCTATGGATGATATTCGCTTTGACCGACACTTCCGCACACCGAACTCCGAGGGCTACCATATCTTGCGCGGCAAAGCCCGTCTGGGGACAATTGACCTCCACTTCACGTCCACTACCGTACACGGTACCTTGATTCTTGAACACGAGTTTCCCCGCGAAGACCTCTCGAAGCTGATCGAGCGGATTGATGAGGATTTGGTGCTCTCCGCCGACACGCCCCGCGATGACTTTCTGGTCAGCGTCTTCTCTGGTACAGAGCTTGGCTTCTTCAATGACAGCTTCCGTGCCGATGAGGATGAGCTGGTTGCGGCGATCGGTGGCGAGGACGAGGACGGCCTCGACGATGACGTGGAGCGGTAGCCCCGCCACGTGAGGGGGAGGGGCTGGCGCGGAGCGGGCGATGTTCTCCGCGCCAGCGCACCCTCAGTG
>JADMIN010000662.1 GCA_015478575.1 Ktedonobacterales bacterium
GCCTAGAACGGGGCCAGCCTTCCCCGACGCTCATGGCCACCCCTGGCGCTGACAGTATCTTCGCGCCTGACGGCACACCGCTGGCGATCGAAGACTATCCGCTCATCCAAGCGCTTCAGGACGTCATGCGCACCGATTTCCGCTGCATGATGCGCCGTTTCGATACGGGCGAGGAGGTGCAGCTTCTGGTCAGCTTCGCCCCGATCCACGACGGCACAGGGGCGATCACGGGCGCCGTCGCTGTGGGCAACGACGTGTCGGCGATCTATCGGCTGGAGCAGCAAAAGGATGAATTTCTCAGTATCGCGTCGCATGAACTGAAGACGCCGCTCACCAGCTTGAAGATCCTGGCTCAGCTCACGCGCCGCCGTCTGGCACGCTTGGGTGCCGTTGAGACCGAGCCGCTGGCTGGCATGGAACGCTCCATCGAGCGCATGGAGCGGCTGGTCAACGATCTGCTGGATGTCTCGCGCATCCAAGCGGGCAAGCTCGCTCTGCGCCTAGAACTGTGTGACCTAAGCGAGATCTGTCGCCAGATCGCTGAGGAGCAGAGTGCCGCCGCTGAGCGGGCCATCACGCTCGTTCTGCCAGAGGCGCCGGTGCTGGCGGTCGCTGACGCTGAGCGCATCGGGCAGGTGCTCACGAACCTCCTCTCGAACGCGATCAAGTATTCACCGGCGGGGTGCCCCATTACCCTCAGCCTGCGCATCACCGAGGAGCATCAGGCCCTGCTGGCGGTGCATGACGAAGGCGGGGGCATTCCGCCTGAGCTGCAGGGGCATCTCTTCGAGCGCTTTTACCGTGTGCCAGGCGTGCAGGTGCAGAGTGGCTCCGGTGTCGGCCTGGGGCTAGGCCTCTACATCAGCCGCGAGATCGTGGAGCGCCACCGCGGGCGCATCTGGGTCGAGAGCGATGTGGGTGCGGGCGCCACGTTCGCTTTCACGATCCCCCTCGATGCATGAATCGCATGAATCAGCGGACATTCTGTAGAGCCAGTCTTTGTGCTCGCCGCGCGGCCTGGTGCGCGCGGCATTCTTGTTGCGACAGAAGGGGGTATGGAGCGTATGGTGAAGAGTCGCGCGCCTACAGCAGCGTGGAGGGAGAGTCCGGAGATGAGCACGCAAGACCATGCCGACCTGACCGGAGGGGGGCAGCCCCAGCGAGAGGACGCGCCAGCCCGCCTAGCGCAACTGGCGCTCACGCCCGACGATGTGCGGGCAACCGCCGAGGCCCTCGCCCACCTGAACTGGGGCGAGGGGTTGACGCGCATCCAGATCCGCCGCCGCTATCGGTCGCTGCCACAAGCGATCTTTCTGAGATTGCCAGACAGCAAGCGCTATAGCTCGGTGGCCGAGGTATTGCATGATGTCGGCATCGCCGCGAGCCGCGCGGAGGGAGAGTTCCTGGGGCCAAACCCTGACATTCCTGAAGCCGAATCACTGGCCGAGGGTGGGCCGCCCGCCTGGGGGCCTTCGCCGCTCTACACCATCGGTGGAACGCAGGATAGCGGCAGCGCTGAAGACATGACGGGGTTGGTGGAAGGCGACTAAGCCCACTCGCCACAGGTACCGAGACGCCAACATCACAGATGCCGAGAGCCAGCATCCGCCGAGGACCCGGCGCCAGTGCTGAGCAGGGGGGTGGCGTTGTCGGCGCGGAGGTGCGGCGTGGGTAGAGTGGCCGGTACCGCGCGTATCGGCCCTGCTAGCGGCGATGGCATGTGGTGGCATCATGTCTCGTTGAGGGCTGCCGCCCGTGCCCACGCGGTTTCCGCTTCGTCCTGGCGCCCCAGGGTGAAGAGCACCGTCGCCTTGCCTTGCCACGCGAGCGCCAGCGTGGGGTCGAGGGTGAGCGCGCGCTCGTAGGCGGCGAGCG
>JADMIN010000663.1 GCA_015478575.1 Ktedonobacterales bacterium
ACCGACACATGAGCGCCACGCTCACTCCCCGCCGCCTCCCGCTTGGCGGCCGCTCGCTCACACGCGCGTCGCTGACGAGCGGACCGGCGCTCGTCGGCTACCTGGCGCTCGTCAAGTTCTTGGTCGAGTTCCTCACTAGCAGCCGCTACGGCTACTTCCGCGATGAACTGTACTATGTGGACGCGAGCCGACACCTGGCCTTTGGCTATGTGGATTACCCACCGCTCGTGGCGCTGATCGCCGCGGGCGTGCGCTTCTTCTTCGGCGATTCGCTGCTGGCGCTGCACTTCCTGCCCGCGGTGGCGGGGGGGGTGGTCGTGCTGCTGGCGGGGCTGATGGCGCGCGAGCTGGGCGGTGGGCGCTTCGCGCAGGCGCTGGCGGCGCTGGCTACGCTCGTCGCCATCACGTTTCTGGCGATTGACGCCATCTACTCGATGGATCCCTTCGATGAACTCTGGTGGGCGCTGGCGGCGTACCTCGTGATCCTGATTATCAAGCGCGACGCGCCACGGCTGTGGCTGCTCTTCGGGCTGGTGGCGGGCATCGGGCTAGAGACCAAGTTTACCTTCGCCTTCCTGGGTCTAGGCATCGTGGCGGGGTTGCTGCTCACGCCCCAGCGCCGCGCGTTCCGCTCGAAGGAGATCTGGCTCGGCGGCGCCATCGCGCTGGCGCTGGCACTGCCCTACGTGCTGTGGAACGCGGCCAATGGCTGGCCGACGCTGGAGTTCTGGCGCAACTATCGTGGTGACCTCACGCCAGGATCACCGTTGCGCTTCCTCATCGAGCAGATCTACACGCTCAATCCGCTGACGTTGCCCCTGACGCTGGCGGGGCTACACTTCTTCTTTCGCACCGAGGCGGGCCGACCCTATCGCGCGCTGGGCTGGGCCTATGGCGTGATGTTCGCGCTGATGGCGTTGCTCGCCACCAAGTCGTACTTCCTCGCGCCAGCCTATCCGATGCTCTTCGCCGCGGGCGCCGTGTCGTTGGAGCGGGTGTCGAGCGCGCGGGTGTCGAGCGCGCGGGTGTCGAGCGCGCGGCGGCGGTGGGTGCGCCCGGCCTACGTCGCGCTGCTGGTGGCCAGCGGCATCTTCTTCGCGCCGGTCGCGATGCCAGTGCTCGCGCCGCCCACCTATGCCCGCGTCTACGGCTTCCTCGGCGGTGACGCCGGCGCGCAGCAGGCGCGCCACACCACGGGCGTGCTGCCGCAGTGGCTGGCGGACCGCTTTGGCTGGCCGGAGATGGCGGCGACGGTGGCGGGCGTCTACCAGCGACTGCCACGGGATGAGCAAACCCGCGCCTGCATCCTGACGCTCAACTATGGCGAGGCGGGGGCGCTGGACTTCTACGGCCCACGCTACCACCTGCCGCCGGTGGTCAGCGGCCACAACAGCTACTATCTCTGGGGGCGTGGGCGCTGCGCGGGCCAGGTGCTCATCACGGTTGGCTATAGCGAGAGCGACCTGCGCCAGAGCTACGCCAGCGTGACGCGCATGGCCTCCACCTCCTGCGCCTACTGCATGCCAGAGGAGGACGGCGTGCCGATCTACGTCGCCACGCAGCCGACGCGCGCCATCGCCGACGCCTGGCAGAGCATCAAGCACTATAACCCATGAGCCAAACCCATGAGCCGCGCGTCCGGCGGGGAGCGCGGCCCGGAGGGCATGCCACGTGCTACGCTCTACACGCCGCCGCGTGGATCTGGCCACCGGCGTTGCGCAAGCGGGAGGGCGAGCGATGACCGCGCGTGTGTCGCGCCGTGGCGACGCGGTGCTCTGGGACGTTGATGGCGTGCTGATTGATAGCGCCGAGCAGCACCGCCAGGCATGGGCGCTGACCGCTCAGCATGAGGGGCTGCCCTACCGCGACGCCG